>CAZWOY010000164.1:0-8086 GCA_964635255.1 uncultured bacterium | reverse complement strand
GTAAAACGCACGCTCCTGCTTGCAGACGAGGGCGTCTGCAAGCTCTCAAGCTCCATACCCCCTTTCAAAGGGGGCAAGGGGGATCCTCCCCAAAACAAAGTATAACCAAAATAATATTATTTGTCAAGGAAAATATTTCATGTGCAATTATTTCATGAAAAATTTAGTTGGACTTCGATCTTCGCGCCGCTAAACCTTGAAACTATTGAGGCATTTTCGCATTTTAATAACATGAAAAAGGAAGTCGCAGTCAATCGCAGCGCCGCCGCGCGCCGTTCGATACCCGTTGCCTGGCGGGAAGCCGCCGTTTTCGGAGCATTGTGGGGAGCGGGGGAGGTTACGCTGGGCGCATTTCTCAGTTCGACGCGCATTCCGCTGACCGGCGTTATCATGGCTTCGTTCGGAATAATAATTTTGACCTCCGGGCAAATGCTGATCAGGCGCAACTGGTTTCCGCTGCGGACGGCGCTTGTGTGCGCCGGATTGAGATCGCTGTCGCCGGGAGGCATTATCTTCGGTCCGATGTTCGCGATAATCCTGCAGGGATTGATTGTCTCGCTTGTTTTTATCGTTTTCCGCAATGCGCTTGTTTCCGGAGTTGTGTCGGGATTTGCCGCGACGCTGATGTCGCTGCTGCAGGGATTAACAGTTAAACTTTTTGTCTATGGCGCGACCCTCTGGGAAATATATTTGAACCTGATCGCCAAAGGCGAGGCGTTGTTCCATCTGAGAGCAGGGCAGGGTTGGGTTGTCGTGGGACTGCTGATTGTAACGATTTGCTCATTGGGCGTCGTCGCCGGATATGCAGGCTGGAGGATTGGGAATGCGGCGTTGAAGCGGGAGAGACAACAGGCTGCGGCGATTGAATAGAACATTAAGAAATACGCTGATAATAACCGCTTTTCTGATAACGTTAACCGGCAGAATATATTTCGTCGCAGCCGGTTTAACGGTTATCCTCTTAATAGCGCTGACCTCCGACCGCAAGGTCATGAGGCGCATCGGCAAGCCGCAGTTCTGGATTTTCAGCGCCGTTGCAATCGCTCTTGCCGGCTTGCTCTTGGGCAAAAATCCTCATCAGATTTCCGGGATTTCGCTGTCGGTCGAAGGCTTCACAGCCGGTTTGCTGATGTCCGCGCGCGCCTTCACGCTCATTCTTGGTTTCGTACTGCTATCGCGCACCATAGATCAGGAACGGTTTCTATATATCACGCAAAAGATCGGACTGCCCCACTATGTTCCCGCTTTTCAGACCGCTCTTGAGACGCTGCCGCAGATGAAGCAGGCGTTTGCCGAGTCGAAGCGAGGCGGCGGATTCATCCGCATGGAGAGCCTGATCGATTTTATCCTGCTCGCCAAAAACTTAGCCTATTCGCCTCCCTTAAAGAGCGTTAAGGTTTATGGCGTAACCGGCGACCGCAACAGCGGCAAGACAACCTTTCTGCGAACTTTAGCCAAAGCCGCAGCGAAAACGAACGTCCCAATTGGAGGCTTCGTTCAAGACCGCTTCACCGATGGAGCGGGGGGGAGGTTCGGCTACAAAATCGCCTCTCTGACGTCCGGCGATTCCCGCATCATAGCCGAGCGCAAGGACAGCCATCCCTTCCGGTTCAACAGTGAAGCTTTCGAATCGGCGGCGGAATGGCTGAAAAAGGACGTCGCGAACAGCCAAATCCT
Organism: uncultured bacterium; assembly: GCA_964635255.1. GTDB lineage: Bacteria > Electryoneota > AABM5-125-24 > Hatepunaeales > Hatepunaeaceae > CAZWOY01. The sequence goes on along the minus strand of CAZWOY010000164.1, from coordinate 6,409 downwards.
AATCATCGACGAGTTAGGCGTCTTAGAAGCCAAAGGCGAAGGACATCTGCCGGCGCTGCTTTCCGCTATGCCGTTGTACCCGGATAAGATTTGGATCGTCGCCTTTCGCAAAGACCGGTTGGATTCATTCAGAGATCTGTTCGACCTGACCGATGCGAACCTTATCGATCTGGATATGGATGGCGGGGAGCGGGATGGATTTGTGAGGAAGATTTTGGGGGATTAACAGCGGATTGCGCAGATTTATTTTAGAGCCGTTTGGCTCGGTAGGGCAGGCGTCCCTGCCTGCCAGTCCCTGCTGCCTGCCAGTCCCTGCCTGCCAGTCCCTGCCTGCCTGCCAGTCCCTGCCTGCCAGTCCCTGCCTGCCAGTCCCTGTTGCCTGCCAGTCCCTGCCTGCCAGTCCCTGCCTGCCAGTCCCTGCCTGCCAGTATTTTGTGAAAAGTGAAGAAGGCAGGCGGAGACGCCTGCCCTACGGTCGCACTATTCCAGCTCATGCACGCCCATGCGGGAGCTGGGGAGCGAGTTATAACGATTTTTTTAGGGATTAATAAATCCCTCCTCCCTCGCTAATATTTTTTCAAAAGTATATATCGTTGAACAACCGTTCTGAAATGATTGTTCGCGTATCATGTAGTCTGCGAAATCTCCCTTGTAGTTTTCGAAGGATATCAAAGCGTAATAGAACTGTTCTATTGAATTGAAAACTAAGTATGGCGATTGAAATAATGACAGTAGTACGGATAATATTTCCTCTTTCGGCGTTTTGTATCCGGATTCGAGAACCCAAACCAGCTCGCACAGGGTTATATCCGAAATGAAGATAGTCTCATCGCGTTCAACTGTTTCCTGTACCAATCGAGACGTCTTAGCGTATTGCAGTTCATCGTCCGCCGTAATAAATCTCACCAGGATGTTTGTATCGAATCCGATCATGTAATCCTTCTATCCTTAATAACCTTCTCAATCTCTTCATCCGATAACCGAACGCCCTTAGCATCGACCATCCCGCCCAACTCGCGGATATCGACCGCCGGATGGATAATTACGGTCTTGTCGTTAAGGATGCGGAAGGCTATCCTGTCGCCGGGCTTAATTTTCAAGCGCTGCCTGATCTCCTCTGGAACTATGATTGCGCCTTCTTCGGTCAAAGTTGTTTCCGTCATGTCTGCTCCGGTATTGTTTTATTATATTTTACGGAATATCACTGAAAGATTGCAAGTTATTTTTTCCCGCGTCCCAACACGCCATCCGGGGAGCGAAAGCGAGGGATGATTCACAGCAGATTGAGCGGATTAATCAGATTCCACACCGCGCGCATCAATCTGTTCAATCCGTTTAATTTGTTGTGAATCTTGTATGCATTCCCACGCAGGAGCGTGGGAACGAGAAGATTTCATCCACAGGCGCTTCCCGGCATTTGCCTTCCTTAAATTCCCGGCGCGCTTCGCGTATATCCCGCCCTATCTGCGCTCTTGTATCTTCGGCAATGCGATGTTTCAGAATATCGACAAGAGTTTGCCGTTCGTCCAGCGAAAGCTGTTCGACAAGGGTTAGCACATCATCGAAAGCCGGTTTTGTTTTCATGAAAAAACTCCTTTCGTATAATCGCGTTTGTTAAAAATTTAATTCAATTCATTTTGATATGCAATTGTACTTTGTGTGACTTTCCATGCTGGAGCGCGGGAATGAGTAAAAATAAATTTCTCAGGGGCGCCGCCCCTGAAACCCCGGTTAAGGGGGCAAGCCCCCTTAACAATCCCCCGTCAGAAATCAGAAATCAGAATACCAGAATTCAGAACAAGGACTGAAGACAAACTAATACGCCAAACGAAAACCGATGCCGTAGTACCTGTAGCCGGGATTGCTGTAGTAGCGAAAAGCCGACCGGCAGTTGTCAGGACGGCTGATCCACGAACCGCCCCGCAACACACGGCGCCTCTGGTCTCCTCCATCCACCCAGGCGTCGCCATTTTCCGGAGCTCCATTATAATTATCATGCCAGACGTCTTCGCACCACTCCCAAACGTTCCCGCTCATGTCGTAGAGCCCCCAAGCATTCGGTCGCTTGGTTCCAACATTTGCCGTTCCATCCAGATCATTGTCTCGGTAAACAGCATAATCATCAATCGCTTCGTAATCCCGATCATCCCCCCAGTAAAACCGCGTCGTCGTACCGGCGCGGCAGGCGTACTCCCACTCCGCTTCGGACGGCAGTCGAAAAGTATTCTCCAAAGCTGATTCAAATTCCTGAATATCGTCCCAACTGACATAATACACCGGATAATCGTCCCCGACGCCACGACCATGCGCCGGATTATCGCCCATAACCGCCTCCCATTGCCCTTGCGTGATCTCATGCTTGCTCATCCAAAACCCCTCCGCAAACCTCACCCGATGCACAGGTCCCTCATCACTGTACCGATCCTGTTCGCCTTCGGGACTGCCCATGTCGAACGAACCCGGCGGAATCCAGCACATAGTGATCGATTGACCGGCGGCGCCTAAGGGAAAGTCTCGTTCTGTCCCCGGTGCAGTAGTCCACCAAGCCGTCAATCTCTGATCGGCTTCATGCGCGGTCTCATTGCCCGCCCGGTCGGTGAACGATACGATGACGCGGGCGTTGGAAACTTCCGGCGTATCTCTGGTTATCGTATAGGATCCCGTATAACTGCCGTCCGCCTGCCCAATGAGGTCGATCGGATCCCAGCCTTCGACCGTTACCGAAGCGTTCCCGCCGGTTTCTGCGCCGAAGGCGTCGAATTCGGGTTCCATTGTGAACATGACACTGTCGCCGGGGATTAAAGTATCGCCGCCTGTTGAAATCCAGTAGAAAAAAAAGATCAGAATGCGAGTGTCTAAACCCACAGAATCGGTAACAGATCCGGTTGTGAAAAAGTCGTTCTTAAACCAGGCGTAAATATGCTTCCAACCATCGCCGGCAGATAAGCTCCATACTAATTCACCTGCATAATTTTGCCATTCGACCCTCGCTGAATCTTCAGTATTTGCCAATTTCATCCTCAAAGCGCCGGTGGTTTCTAAGGAAAGAGTTACTTCGCGCCGGTTTATGTATCTTGAATCTGATGTTATATCTATCGACGCCTCGATCGGTTGCGGTTCAATCTGATCCGAAGCTTCAGCCTCAATTAAGAAATAGTTGCGAACCATTAAATAAACGGTCTTCGCACCTGCTCCCGCCGGTAATTCCCAATTCAGGCTTTCACTGTAATCTATCCAAGATTCCGAACCGGTGAACGGTGAATTCGAAACTTTCATCTCGGTTGCGCCGGGTGCGCTGATTGTCAGTTCAACCTGACGGGTTGAAGTGTGGGTTGAATCATGTTCGATGATTAAGGTTGGATTAATCGGCTGCGGCATAATCTGATCGCTAACCGTTCGCGACGTATCGCCATTCGCGTAAACTGCCCGCATATAAACCGTCTTAGCGCCCTCGCCGGTCGTTAATTGCCATTGTTTAGTCCCGTTAAAGATTTCCCATTGAGCGCCGGTAAAATCGGCATGGTTCGACAGGATCATTCTTTGAGCGCCGTACGCGATCATGGTTAAAGTTACATCGCGCGTTGGCGTATGGTTAACGTTTTCGCCCTCGATGAATAATACCGGATCCATGTCGATCGCTACTTTGGCTACATTGGAGGCGTCGCCTTCGCCGGCTGCGCTGCGGGCTACGACGTAGTATTGGTAGCGGCTGCCGTTTTGGATGCCGGCGTCTGTATAAGAAACGCGCTGAAGCGCGCACTCAACTAAAAGACTGAAAGATCCATTATTAACCTTGCGGTAGAGGTTGTAGCCGGTTAACGGTTCCCACTCGACCGCCTGCCAGCTAAGCCGCACGCCGCCGGCGGCGATTTCAGCCTGCAGATTGTACGGATCGCCGTGAGTGTCGGGGTTTTGGGCGTCTAAGGGATTATCCCGCACCGGCGTCGGAACCTCCATATCGCAAGAAGCAAAAATCAGCATGATAATAACTGTCAGCAATCCAAAGATTAATTTCATTTACCGCCTCCCAGATTAAGTCTTAAACCCGCCGTCAAGCTCCCGTTTTCCACTTTCGCGTAGAACGAGCTTCGGCCCGCGTCCGCGTTCCTGACCACCGGTCTTGAACCTCCGCCCCACAGCCAGGCGTCGATCAGTTGAACGGCGTAGGCTCCCGCGGCGGCGTATAAAAACATATTGGCTTGGTCTTTGGCGGTCTGCATGTCGTCCGCCGCCGCCGTCATAGCCGCGAAATGGTCGTCCGCTTCGGTCTGGTCTCCCGCCGCATAATAGCCGCCGCTTTCGGCGTCATAAGTTGACCGATAGTCTTCGTAATCAGCCTTCGCCAGATAAGCCAGCGCCAATCCGCCGATGAACGCCGCTCCGTAAATGGTTCCGCGGACATATTGCGTCTTTGAATATCGACCTGAATAAAACTGCCCGCCGGAGGGCGCGATGACAGCAATCAGCCTGGCGTTTCGTCTTCGTTTTTCCCATTCTTTCGAACCTTTGGCGCCTAAATCGACGGAAAAATCGATTTTTTCATTTCGTTTAACGGTAACGCTCTCGACGTGAATGTCGTAACCGGCTTTGTCGAGCCGGACCTCGCGCTTTCCGGTCGGCAGGTTCTGGACAATTTCCGGCGTTTCGCCGCGATACTTCCCGTCGATGTAAATTTTCGCTTTCTGGGGATTGGATATTACCTGCAGGTGTCCGGACGACCGGACAAGCTTTGTTTCGATTCTGTGTTCGTCTCCGTAGGTTATGGCTGCCGCTCGTTCGTATGGTTCGTAATCCTTTTTGGTTATGGAGATCGTATAATTGCCGCGATCCACGGGCTTGTCGATCAGCGGCGTCCTTCCGAGCGTTTCGTTCGTTTCCGCGATGACCGCCGTCGCTCCGGGCGGATCGGTAATGACGGTCAAAGTTCCAACGCTCGGTCGAAGTTTAACGCTCTTAATCACGGTTTCGCCGTCAGCCACCGAGATCGACTGGTCTTCGTCAAAGCAATTCCGCAGTTTGTAATTTATGGTGTAGTCTCCCGAAGGAACCCGCTCTCTGGTCAACGGCGTCTTTCCCCACGAAACGCCTTGAACGGTCGCTTCCGCGCCGGGCGGTTCCGACGTCAGCTTAACCGTTCCAAACTGGGGTCTAAGCCGGTATTCTTTGACGAATTCCCCGCCGGGCTTGATCTCGAAATTATCGGTTTCGTCGTAATACAGGCGCTTCGTCAGCTTCAATTTATGCAAACCGGCGTTAAAGCGGGGTATTTCTATCGGCGTTTCGCCGCGCACCTGATCGTCGATGGCGGCCTCGGCGCCGGGGGGTATGGACGTTATGTTGACGCGCCCGAAGTTTGGCGTTAGGTCAACCTCGATATTAGCGAAGCCTAACGATTTAACTTCAACCGTGCGGCTTTCGGGCAGGTAGAGGTCTTTGACAATTTCCAGGCTGTACTTCCCCGGTTGGATATTTTCCAGAGTCAACGGCGTAACGCCCTGTTCGACTTGATCCAGCAACACCGTCGCGCTGGCGGGATCCGATTCGATATAGAGACCGCCGGGTTGATCGACGTCCCATTGTTCGATTTTTTCCGAGGTAAACTCGACCGTCTCCGCGATCGTTTCCCCCGCTTTCAAGTCATAGCGCTTCTCCCAGACTCGTCCGTTGGAGTTCAATCTGATCGTGTGGGTTCCCGGTCCGGGGCGGAAGGTCAGTTCGCCGGCGGAGAAATCGACGGCGTTCACTTTGCCGTCGACGCCGCCGTAAATTTCCTCATCCGGCGCAGGCTTATAGCGCAGCTTAACCTCCGCTGACCGCTGAATCTTGCGTCCGTCGTCGCCGACTCCCTGCACGCGCAGAATATAGACTTTGCCCGATTCCAGCTCGAAGGGAAATTTAAATCTCGCCGGCAGATAGCCGGAGGCTTTGACAGTAATTTGGCGTTCGCGGTAACTGACGTAATGTTCGGTGATCCCGTCCGCAGGAGTCTCTGTCTTGCGGGATTTGCCGTCCAGAATGTCGATCCGGCCCGCGACGTCGCTTTCGATGCGGATGAGAGCGCAGGGTTCCGCATTCAGATCCATTACCGGATGCACCGTGGCTTTCTGGTTCATCGGATCCGCATCGAAGCTGACGACTTTCAATTCGGCTCCACAGGCTGCCGCCGCCAAACCGAAAGCCATTATGGCTAATAGGATACATATTAACCGGTGATTTAACATATTCACAACCCATTGTATTCAGTAGGTCGAACACTCCTGTTCGACAATCCTCAGTAGCTCGAACACTCCTGTTCGACAATCCTCAGTAGTAGGGCAGGCGTCCCCGCCTGCCATCTCGATCTCGCAGCAGCGCGCCGGCAGGCAGGGACGCCCGCCCTACCGATGTATAGCAAAGCCGGCAGGCAGGG
>CAZWOY010000163.1:0-8108 GCA_964635255.1 uncultured bacterium | reverse complement strand
TCATCAAGCGGATTCCGTGAGATGGCGACTATTTTATGCACATAGTAGTAACGACCATTCACATCGGTTTTAAAACCAATCTAAAATGCATTTAATTTGTGTTCTAAATCACAACTATACCCACATCAGAGTTTTTTATTAACCTTCGTATTTATAATTGAGCAAATGTCACGCTATTTTACAAGAAAAAAAAGAAAAATTGTACAATAGCCTCAAATTGGCTAAGTTTTTGCTCATATTATATTGTTTGCGTAGAGCAAGTTGATAAAGTTGAGAAAACGCCTGAAATCAAAGCGCTTCTTGGCTTCATCACGGTAAAAGAGCCCGGATTCAACAACATAAGATACAGACAACGGAGAAAATTTATGCGAAAAGTTCTTCTAACGGTTTTTACGATTCTGCTGGCAGGAATGTTTTTCACTCCTGCGTTAGCGCTGACTCAGAAGGACTATGACGATCGCGTGTCGATAGCGTCCATAGACGCGACTTCCATTAATTTGGAATTTACATCGATCGCCGATGATTTTGAACAGGTTGAGCTTGACAATGGCGCTCAATCGAGCGTGTTTATTCCCGGCGAAGGCGTAACTTACGAATATGGCAAGCCGCATCTTCCGCGGCTGAGCAGGTTTGTGGTTGTTCCGCCGAACGCTGGATTAGAATTTGAATGCGAAATTATAACTCAATCCAGAATCGAAGCCGAAGCTTCGCCGGAATTATGCCTCGAAGAAGAAACTCTTATAGGTCCCGAAAACAGGGAGATCGGCGTCGAAGGCGTATATCCTCACATCGTCGCCGAAATGAGCGAACCGACCGTAATACGCGGCGTAAGGCTGGTAAAGGTAACCACTTACCCGGTGCAGTACGATGCTGTGAATCGGGAGTATATCCATAATCAGCATATTCGCACATCGATAAATATAACCGGCGCCGAGCCTGTGAATCCGGTTCGAAATCCTATCAGGCGCAACCGCAGCCCTCAGTTTTTAAAATTTATCGACGCACTCGCCATTAACGGCGATTTAGTCGGCAGGGACGATCCTGACCGGGATTCCGAACCCGAATATATCGGACATTACTTGATCGTAACGCATGAAGACTTGCTTGAGTACGCCGGTCCGTTCATCGAATGGCGCAGGAAAGCGGGCTATAAAATGGACGTCCTCAGCTTAAGCAATAACCAGGCGTCCAGCCCCAATACGGTCAAGAATGAGATTCAGGATCGTTACGACGCCTATCTCGACGACGGAATCGATCCATTCGATCATGTTTTATTAATCGGCGACCGGCGGACCTACAGCTACCCGCCGCAGGCGGGGAGAGTCCTTGAAGCGCCGCAAGGATCGACCGTTTGGCGGCATGGCGCAGCGCACGCCGATTATGAATACGCCTGTCTCGAAGGCAATGACGATCATCCCGACGTCGGATTAAGCCGTTTTGCCTCCGGCAATCAAGCTATGATGGAACTCGCGGTCGGAAGGACGCTGCTTTATGAAGCGACTCCGGATATGGATGACGAATCCTGGTTCACGCGCGGGGGCGTCTTTTCGCAGCATTGGGGCAACAGTCCTCAATCGGCGTGGCATGTCACGATCCATACTAATGTTCGCTGGGGCGTCGAAGTTCTGGAAAGAAAAGGCTTCGATGATATAGGTTTTCATGAAGTTTATGCGCATGATCAGTACGGCCGCCAGGTTGGACCATTTATTCGCAATCTCATGAACGAAGGAACCAACGTTCTCATCGGCAGAGCCGAGAATTATTATTTCGTCCCCGGACGCGGCAATCGTAACTTCGATCAGGAAGTAGAGGAAAACACCGTATTTCCAATCGAAATCAACACCAGCGGTCACGGCGAATGGTCGCGGGAGATTATGTTCCGCACCGGCAGCGGTAATAACCTGAAAGGCTACGTTGCAACATCTTATGGCTGGGGCGGACCCTCGACGGCTACGATGAGCGCCGCCTGGCTCGAATGGGTGAACGCCGTGATGATGAAGGACATGACCTTCGGATGGGGATATTCTTACGCCATTACAGCTTTCGAACAATATTTCCCGAACTTCAACTGGATGGGGCAGCAGATCTATCCGGAAGTCAAAACTGACATAGACGCCTTCGGCGATCCCGGAATTCAACCGTGGATCGGCGTTCCAAGGGTTGTAGAAGCGGAATTTGTCGATCAGATAACCGATAATCCCAGATACTTCGAAATTCATGTAACCGACGCGGACGACGATTCGGACGTCGCAGGAGCGCAGGTAACATTCTATGCTCCCGGCAATAGGCCCAATTTCAACAACGACAATTATGCAGACTATGACGATATGTTTATGGTTACGACAACGACCGATGCAGACGGCATGGCGAGGTTTGTGTTCGAAGACGGCGTCGAACTTGACGGCGATGAAGCGTTTGCAACCGTTACCGGTCGCGACATTCGACCTTTCTTAGGTGAGATTGAAATCGTTAACAATATCTCCTCCGTCGATCTGGCGAGATATACATTGACCGAAACGGAAGGCAATGACAACGATGAAATCAATCCCGGCGAAACCTTCGAACTGGAATTGACCGCAGACTATCTTGCAAATCAAGGTGAAATTGAGAATGTAACCGCAATCGTAACCAGCCTCTCGCCCTGGGTTGAAGTCGAGGAAAACGAGATATCTTTCGGCGCGATCCCGCATGATGAAAACGCCGATGGGGATGAAGCTGTAACGATTCATATTCATCCCGCCTGCCCCGACGGGATCAGCCGTCCGATAACCAAACCGAAACTGTCGGTGGAATTCCGCAGCGGGAACGATACGTATAAAACGGCGATCGAGCTTGTACCATCCGCGCCGCATTTTGTGCTCGCGAGAATCATCGACGGCGACCAGATTCCGATGGATCGCCATAACCTCGACTTACAGATAGAAAACGCCGGCGGCCTGGACTCGCCGGAACTTACCGGCACGGTTCATACGCAGGGAATGGGCGTCAGCGTCGTCGTCGAAGAAGCCCGCTATCCCGCAATCCGTTCCGGTCGATCCTCGCGCGTTCAAGGCGATGAGTTTCTCATCGCCGGAAACGCTATTGCGATACCGGGAAACCGCTATCCGTTGATCTTAGTTCTGGAAACCGAAGCCGGCTTTATCGACACCGTCTTCTTCGATCTTCAGGTTGGCGAATCGGGCGAGAACACTCCGCTGGGTCCCGACGGCTATGGATATATATGTTTTGATGATACCGATACAGATTGGGACGTCGCGCCCGATTTCGATTGGATTGAAATAAGCGTTCGAGAACGGGATCGGGACTTCGACGGCGAAGCCTGCGATTTCAATGGACAGAGCGCCGAAGATGTTGGTGAATCCGAGGTTGTGGAAATGGGGATGTCAACCACCTTCTACGGAGTCGAATACGACCGGATCACCATCAGCACGAATGGCTTTATAGCCATGGGCGACCAGGGCGGCATCACCAACTATCAGAACTGGCCAATGGACAAAGCTATTGGCGGCGGCGTCGGAATGATCGCCCCGCTGTGGGACTGGCTCGATTACCAGAACAACGAATCGGGCGTTTATTACTACCACGATGAGGACGAAGGCATGTTCATCGTCGAATGGTACAATATGCGCCATCACCAGGGCGGAAATTCCGATTTGAATTTCCAGGTTATCCTGTACGACAACGAAGTCTGGATCACCGAAACCGGCGACCAGAACGTTTTAATCCAGTACAAAGACGTCAGCAACGTCCGCGGTCAAGTCGATGGACAACATGAACGGGATAAAAACAATCCCTACGCCTCCGTAGGAATCTCAAGCCCGGATGGAACCGCCGGAATCAACTACACCTTCGGCAACGAGTACCCCGTTCAAGCGGCTCCGCTGGAAGATGAGCGAGCCTTGCTGTTCGCCACCTCGCCGCGCTTCCGGTCGGGAACGCTCTTCGGCACAGTAACCGACGTTGAAACCGGAGAAGGAGTCGCCGGCGCAGCCGTGTACACCGAACATGGATTCACCGCGATCAGCGATGAAAACGGCGGCTGGAGGATAAACGACGCTTTGGCTGAAGTTCCGTTCGACATTACGGTAACCGCGCAAGGCTACAACGACTCGACCCTCGCCGAACGATTCCTCGAAGAGGACGGCGAGCTTGAGATTAATTTCAGCCTGCTGCATCCGGAATTCACGCCAACGGTAGATGATCTCGCCGCGCAGCTTGAAATCGACGGCAGGATACAGCTTGATTTCGAGGTCTCGAACACCGGCAATGGGCCTCTAACCTGGAGAGCGGAAGAACAGCTTCGCGGCGACGCCAACGCCGATCCGTGGGAGATTCGCAGGCAGTATCCGGTTGGCGAAATTGCGGACGACAGCCGGATGCAAGGCGTGTTGTTCATCGACGGGCTATTCTACGTCGCCGGCGCCAACGATCATGAACCGGCGATTTATATCTTCGACATGGAGGGCGGGTTAATCGAACAATTCGCCCAGCCGGGCGACAATCGCTACGGCTTCCGCGACCTCGCGTGGGACGGCGAATGGATTTGGGGATCGGGCGACGACGTCATCTTCGCTTTGACTTTGGAAGGTGAATTAGTGCGCCAGTTTGAAGGTCCGTTCAATCCCAACAACAATCTGGCTTGGGATATCGATCGCGAAATCCTCTGGGTAAGCAGCACCACCTCCGATATCGTCGGCATCGACCGGGAAGGCGGCAGAATCAGGGAATTAGACCGCCATGACTTCAGGATTTACGGTCTGGCTTACTGGCCTGACGATCCGGATGGAAAACAGCTTTACATTTTCCACAAAAACAACGATATCGCCGATCAGATCATCCATAAGATGAATCCCGACAACGGGGACACTTCATTTGTAACTACCCTGGAACCGGAGGGCGGCGGCTCGCCCATCGCCGCGCACATCACCAACCAGTTCGACGTCTATAGCTGGGTGTTCACAGCCGTCTCCAACAACGGCGCCGACGACCGGATCGACGTCTGGCAGGTGGACGCGCGCCGCGACTGGTTTACGCTCGAGCCGATCACCGGAGTCCTGAATCCCGAAGAGACTCAGGAATTCACGCTCGAATTAAACGCCACCGGCTTGCCCGCCGTGCGCTTCGAAGCCGACCTGGTCTTCCTGCACAACGCGGACGACGGCAGGTTTATCCTGCCGGTAACATTGGACGTCCTCGAAGGGCAGCGCAACGTCGTGGTCGATCTGTTCGACGGCTGGAATCTGATTTCGCTGAACGTTGCGCCGGAGAATCCCGAAGTGCCGGAGGTCTTCGCCGATATCGTCGCGAACGACCTGCTGGTGATGGTGAAGGACGGCGACGGCAATTTCTATCTGCCCGAACGCAACTTCAACAACATCGACCGGTGGGAGGTCGCCGAAGGCTATCAGGTCTATGTTACCGGCGATACTCAATTAGAGGTCTTCGGCGACGCCGTGTTAGCCGATCAGGCGATTGAGCTTGACGAAGGCTGGAACCTGTCCGCCTACTTCCCGACGATTGCGATGGAGCCGCAGGCGGCGCTGGGGGGCATTGCGGATGAGCTTATCATCGCCAAAGACGGCTGGGGACGGTTCTACATGCCTGAATTTGACTTCAGCAACATGGGCGAGCTTTCGATGGGCGCCGGCTACTACTACAAGGTAACTGCGCCGGTCGATCTGGTCTATCAGTTCGCCAATCAAGCCGCGGCGAAGCCCGCGCATATCGAACAGCCGGTTCATTTCACGGGGATTCAGATCACCGAAGCGAACATGTCGGTCCTCGCCATCGCCAATCCGAGCCTTGCCGGCTGGGAGTTGGGGGCGTTTACAGCCTCCGGCGCGCTGGTCGGAGCGGGAACGTTCGACGCGGGCGGCAGATGCGGCTTAGCCGTCTGGGCGGATGCGGAAACGACCGATAAAATCGACGGCGCGGTTGACAACGAAGCCTTGACCTACAAGCTGTGGAACGGCGAGCGCGAGTTGCCGGCGGCGCTGGAGCCGGTCAAGGGCGGCGGCGCCTTCAAAGCCGATGATTTCTTCGCCGGCAGATTGCTGGTCGATGGAACCGCTCCCGCTTCGTTCGGAATCCACGAGAGCTACCCCAACCCGACCAACGGACCGGTGAGGTTAGCCTTCGGCTTGGAGCAAGCCGGTGAAATCGCCCTGAACGTGTACGACCTGTCCGGCAGAACGGTAGCCGGCATCGTTCAAGGCAGCCTGCAAGCCGGCTATCACCGCCTGACCTGGAACACAGACCTCGTCCCGTCCGGGCTGTACCTGATCCGCCTTGAGAGCGCGGGCAAGGTTAACATGCGGAAGGTAGCCGTAGTTAAATAAACCCTCCAGTATCTTGTTGGAGTACACGCTTCAGCGAATCTTTTCGTCGGAGTACACGCTTCAACGAATCTTTTCGTCGGAGTACACGCTTCAGCGAATCTTTTCGTTGGAGTACACGCTTCAGCGTGCTTTGTTGAAAGAGCTTGCAGACGCCCCCGTCTGCAAGCTCGCAAAATTGCTTGCAGACGCCCTCGTCTGCAAGCTCTCCATCACTCCGTTTCTTCATTGAATTACACGCTTCACCGAACAGAGCGCCACTCCACGCTAAAGCGTGTACTCCAACGATATTTCCCCCGCATCGACGCGCCTTAGGATCATCCGCTGAATAAGCCTCCAATAGTAGGGCAGGCGTCTCTGCCTGCCTGTTCGAAATATTACATGCGCCGGCAGGCAGAGACGCCTGCCCTACTAAAGCAATACTTGACACATTTTAGGTTCACCCCCACATGCGTGGGGAATACGAAACGAATAGAGCTGATTGGATGCTGTGGGCAGGTTCACCCCCACGTGCGTGGGGAATACAAAGCTGAAACAACTCATGCCGGAAACGCCTAAGGTTCACCCCCACGTGCGTGGGGAATACGTAACTATCCCACTCGATACGAACGTCATTATGGGTTCACCCCCACGTGCGTGGGGAATACACATTGTCAGTCAAGGGTTTCAAGCGTTTTTATCAGCTTAAGTCCCTCGACGTCCACAATGACTTTTTTGCGGTCGCCGATCATGCGCATGTCGAAGCCCTGCTCGTTGTTTGCGCTCCAGATCAGCACGGCGGCGCCTTTGCCAATGTACGACTGAATCTTTTTCCAAAGCAAGTCTCGGACCAGCGTGGAGACCTTTCCGACGAAAACGCCGGCTTTGGGTTCGATCAGCCAGCGGCTGAGATAGCCTCTTACCGACGGCGATACTTTTTCAAGGATTACAACGACCATCCGGATCCTCCTTTTGGTTAAGTCACGTTGGAGTACACGCTTTAGCGTGCGGAGCGCCTCTGCGCGCTGAATTCATTTAAGCCGGCTTTTGTGGTTCCCAGTATCCCATCGGCGATTCGTCGGAAGGTTCTTCTTCATCCCGGCGTACGGATTTTTGCGAATTTTTTGTGACGTCTTTTATCTTTCCTTCGCCAAAATCGAACAATTCCTCGATATCGGGAATAATTCTATCGAGCAAACGATACTGATGAAAAATATCCCGGCAGACTCTGCGCACTTCGGTTTCCAGTTTATCAGGTTTTCTGGCTGTCGTTTGAAACGCAGCCGGAGTCGCCCAGAACCTTGACCGCTTCATGGGTAATCGACGTCCCCGGACCAAGCAGCAGCAGCGACAGCGACGAAGCGGGAACCTCGATTGTACCTTCCTTGTCGTGGATGGCAATCGCCCCCGCCGACTTATCGACGATAGCGTGTTCGAAGTAGAGGTAGCTCATGCTGTCCCGGATTTTGGGCAGGGCTCTGAAATTTACGTCTCGCATTGTTACTCCTTTTATTACCAAGTGCAATAAATAGTGTACAAATTACCGACTCGTTCCCAAGCTGGAGCGTGGGAACGAGTTTAACATACGCCGGCAGGCGGAGGCGCATGCCCTGCTAAAGCAATACTTGACACATTTTAGGTTTACCCCCACGTGCGTGGGGAATACTTGGTTACGCAACAACCTTTGTTGCTTAGGGCACAAGGCAGGACTCGAACCTGCACCATTTCGTCGAAGCTTTAAGCTTCGCCGCTACTCTTCCCGTTGGTATACTCGTGCCACAAAGGTTCACCCCC
>CAZWOY010000162.1:0-8239 GCA_964635255.1 uncultured bacterium | reverse complement strand
GGGGGAGATTAAGCGGTCTATTTTCCCAGTAATTGCTCATGAAGCGAGCTTCGCCCCGCAACATGAAAATAGCCGGTATAATAACATTGAGTGCGCGCTTCAGCGCGCATGAGTCGCCCTGGTATGCGCTGAAGCGCGCACTCAATGCGATAGCGCCAAGATTCTATTTTTAACCGTAAATTCTTTTAAATAAAGCGGTTCCAGATTCTTGTAATTCTCAAATTCAATACATGACTGTTTTCCGGCGATCGCCAGCGAACCGATATAAAACGCTTCTGGGAACATGTCTTCAATAATAGAAATATTTGAAGCGCAATGCAATCGTTCGACATTGAGCGTTTTCAATCCGGGACCGCCGATGACGATTTCTTCTCGAGTTTGACTCAGCAGGATTTCTTCATCGCCGGCAAAAATATCGCCGGTTGGAATCGGTTCGCCGTCTCTTAGTTCATATACGTAGCCGAACACTTCGCCTTTGCGGGCAATCGTAATCGGACAGATGAACCTGCAGTCCTTTCCAACAGCGTTTTTAGCGGCAAGCTTCAGAGCCATGCCGTCTAAAGATACAACCGGAATTAGCGCGGCGTTCACTCCCATCGCGAAGCCCTTAGCGAAAGAAAGACCGACCCGCAGTCCGGTGAATGATCCGGGTCCGAAAGAAACGGCGATTTTGGCGGTGTCCAACGTCTTCAGTCCCGATGAAGAGTAAAGCGAAAGCGTCAAATCCGGCAATATTTCATTATGGCGTTTACCGGACAGTTCATTGACTTGATTTATGAGAGTCGTTCCGTCGAATAAAGCCGCCGAACAGTTTTCTGTCGATGTTTCCAGGGCTAACAGCAGGCGTTTGTTTTTGCCGGCGGTCGTTTTTCCGGTCATTTCAGGTAAATTGCTTTGCGAATGCTTGATCTTGTAGAATTCTCCAATTTGATAATGTAAACGCCGCCGGTTAATTGTGGCGTATTCAGGTTGTATCTATGCCACCCGGGATCGATTATACCCAAAGATTCCGAATGGATATTTTTGCCGTTTTGATCGAAGATCGACAGTTTGACTCGATCCGCTTTAGGCGTCGAAAATGATATCTCAGCCGCTGAGTTGAAAGGATTTGGATACACGGAAATAATCTCAAACACTTGCGGTAAACCGTTGCCGGCGCCGGGAACCTGCAGGCACCAGCCGTCGATTCTCGCAAAAATAAAAGGACTGTCCCGGTCGTTGGATTCGAGGAACACGGCGGCGCGATGATTGCCGACTAAATTTGGCATAAACTTAATCCACAGCGGATGCGTTTCGCCGGGATTCAATGAGAAAGATCGAACGTCGCCGCAGAATGCATAATTGGCGATGTTCATCCGCATGTAAACCGTATCGACGACCAGCGTATCCAGTCCGATATTCCTGACATTTAACGGCAGGCTATCGACGTTAAACATCCGCATCCTGCCGAAATTCAGGATTTCCGGTCGAACGTTTATGTTTGGAAGAGGATAAAAGAAAGCGCCGATATCGGAAATTGTCCCATCCGGGTCGAATTCGGTTTCGGGGCTGCCGGCGTCGATGCACGGACTGTCTGCGCGCAGGTGGAAGTCGTTTCCCCAATAATCGACATACCTGCAATTTTGAAGTACGTTATACCTGCCCCAATTGAGAAGCGTTCGACCGTGCGTTTCGAAATTTTCCAAGCCTAAATAGATATTTGAATAGTCGAAGTTGACTATCGGGAAATCGCCGGGATTTTCACCCCAGCCTTCTAAATAGATCGCCGGATAATTATTGTTCCAGAGGATGGTATTCAGGATGGTCAATGTTCCGCCGCCTTCAAAGAATACGGCGCTGCCCCCCGATCCGCAGGTGTTGCGCGTTACTGTGCAATTCGTCAGGCTGACTATAGATTGGCTGCAATTAAAAGCGCCGCCTTCGCCCGGAGATCTGCAGTCATAAATAAGACACCTGCGAAAATGAGCTTCGGATTCGTTGACTGCGATACCGGCGCATCCTAATGCAGATTGATTGTTGTTTATCGTGCATCCTCTGAATTCGGCGGCGCTCTCATCGATTCGGATCGCTCCCCAGTAGGATTCGCCATGATTCGATCTGATAGTGCAATTTTCAAATTGAGCGTTTGAATTCGCGGCTAATCTAACGCCGCCGACCGATCCGCCGGTATTGCCGCTGATGATGCAATTCAGGAAACTCGGACGCGATTCGTAGCAGGCTATGCCACCGAAAGCTTCGCCTCGATTGTCTGTGATTTCACAATTATCGAACAAACAATTGCTGTTGAGCCTAAGACTGACTCCGCCGATGGTTTCGTCCCGGTTGCTGCGAATAATACAACGCCGCAGGACACAATTCGAATTGCGGATTGACACGCCTTTGCGTCCGTTGTTTTCGATGATGCAGTCGGATGCTTCGGCGTCTGAGCTGTCGATAAATGTTAATCCGCAGCCTGAATTATTGTAGATTGCCGTTCCGGTTATGCGCGGGGAGGAATTGAATTCGCAGTAAATTCCGTTTCCACCCATTCGAGCGTTGTTATTGTAAATGCGGCAATCTTCAATCCTGCCGCCGGCGTTTTCATAGCAATAGATTCCACTGCTATTGCCGGCAATCGTGCAGTTTTTAATTACAGGCGACGCCTGGTTGGTGATGCGTACGCCGCCGCCGTAAAGACTGCCGCCATTGCGAATCGTCACGCCTTCGATTACGGGCGAGAAGTTATCGTGTACGGTAATTACCGAGCTGTGTCCCGCTCCGTCGAGGATTGTCGATGCGATTACATCCGAATCATTGCCGGCGATAAAAAGCGAACCGAGTGTGATATTTTTTCGAATATTCAGGGATAGACTATAGACTCCCGGCGCGACAAGTACAGTATCATTTATCTGCGCGGCGTCGATGGCTTGTCGAATTGTGGCGTATTCTTCCGGGACGCGGAAAATTGCCGCTCTCGAATCGACGGAAAACAATAAGAGAAGAAATAAAGCTGCGATTCCGGCGTCTATTCGTATTTTTTTCCTCATTCTGTTCACGCGGCGGTTTTTCATCCTTTCTTTTATTCGATTACTTTCCGTTTCCGTCACAGCTTTAAGCGGCAAGATATTTATATAATATAGAAAAGTATTCAGAAATGCCAAATATATGCCGGCAAAATAACGCAAAATATCCAGTTTCTGATCTATTGAACGATAATCTTTCGCATATTGTGATTTTTTTCATCCGTCTGGAAATGTATCCGATATGCATTCTCCGGTATAATTTCAGGCAGCCTGTCAGCCCATTCGATAAGAATGATTCCGCTTCCGTCGTCGATTTCTTCCAGTCCGAGATCGTGAATATCTTCGATACTTTGGTTGAAATAAAGGTCTATATGGTATATCATAACCTCTCCTCGGTAATAATGTATATTGACAAAACTAGGGCTTGACACTTTGCCTTTGAATCCGAGTCCGCTGCAGACGCCTTTAATAAAAGTCGTTTTGCCGGAACCTAATTCTCCGGTGACAGCGGCAATGTCGCCCTTTTTCAGCCGTTTTGAAAAAGTTATGCCGAATTGAATCGTTTCTTCGGTGGAATGTGTTGTGTGGATATGTTTTTTCAATAGAAAATTACTTAAGTAAAAGGGGCGGGATTATCTTTACGTTTACTCATAAGAAAAATCTTTTTCTTCGCCAAATTTCTTAAACATAAACTCTTTGGATTCACGCATTTGATCTGCAATGAAATAGATATATTCAAGATTCTGTTCCAAGAAATTTTTCGTTTCGATATGCTCCCGGTTCAATGAATCCATCAGTTTTGCCTGAGCTTCAGCATAAAACCGTATCTGTTCCGAATCATCCGATATATGCTCTATAGATTGAATATTTAGTTCTTGAAAGGCAGTTAGATTCTTAGTCATCATTTCGATAAGCCTGGATTGTTTGTAGGTCATCTCTTTCATAGCGTCATTAGTAAAGGAAATTGCGCTAAGAAAATTGGTCGCCTGTTCCTTGAACATTCTTAGATTTTCTGATATTCGAACAAAATTGCGGTCGTTAATTTCTTTAAGCTCTTCGAGATCCTGTGAGGAGGCTAATAACAGTCCGATCGTTTTGCTCGATATAATAATTATTATTCCCATGGTTGTGCCTAACATGCACATCGCGATCGCTAACGGCACATTATCTCCCATCGAGCCGACTTTAAAGATGCCTTCCAAAAAGCTCGAACCGGTGCTTGCCAATATCAGCATCAGCATCAGCAATAGCGAGATTACCATTATCAGCCAACCGATAACGTCGAAGATGCCCATAAAGAATTCCAGCACCTTATTTTGACGCAGATTTACATTTTGGATTAAACCCATGCAATTATCCTTTTTGGATTTTTAGCGATCTTATGAGAAATTGAACGGCAAATGCTTTCAGCTTGCATTATCAAGCCGTTTAAATCAAACTCTCAAGCTGAAACTTACTTCAATGGACTCATATCCCCCGTTGCGGCGCAGGAATGCAGATAAATCGCGCGCCGAGGGACAGTTTCGACAATTATCAAAAATAAGTGGAACTATGTTTTATTGCAAGGAATATAAAGGCTTTGAAAGAAAAAAAGTCTTAATCGATAATTTTTTATCGACTGATAAACAAAATACAGTTCTTTTTTTAAACATTTAGAGTAAAATCAAAACGCAATACTTGAAATCCACCGATTAGTCGATTATATTGGTTATTTTGAGATATGGGGATGTAGCTCAGTTTGGTTAGAGTGACGGCCTGTCACGCCGTAGGTCGCGAGTTCGAGTCTCGTCATCCCCGCTCACAGGGCAGCCAACGGCTGCCCTTTCTCGCCTCAGAAACGATATCCGCGCTTATCCGTGTCATCCGTGTTCCTATTCTTACTGGGAGATTAAAAATCCCACCGGTAGGGCAGGCGTCTCTGCCTGCCTTCTCAACCTTGCACGGTCGCACTGGCAGGCAGAGACGCCTGCCCTACCAGAGAAGTTTGTTTTCATGTTCCGTGGCGAAGCTCGCTTCATGAGCAATTACCGGGAAAATAACGTTCCGTGCGCAGTCATTCTATCATTAGCTTGGTGCGCCTCCCTCAGCAAATCGTTTACTGTCTTCACCGGATTAAACACGCTGACCGGAACCTCAACGAAAACCGTAATCCAATTCGCCATCGCGCCATTCCATAATCCCGGCAGTTCAAGCGCCTTTAAGTCTTTGCCATCCTTGGATTTTTTGGAAATGAAACCGGTATTCGGATCCACGTAATTCATCAGGTTGAATTTGTCGCCCTTGTAATCGGTTAAACCGCAGACGAGATCGACCGGATTAAAATGCGTCGATGAATTCCAGATTCGGTTTTGTTCCTTGTCCTTCAAATTAACCTGCGAAGATTCTACGATTTGGAGCGATTTCGTTCCATCGCTTTGCCGGACCCAAAAAGGTCCGCCCCCGGGCTCGCCTTCATTCTTTACCATGCCGCATACGCGCATCGGTTGATCGAGCAATCCGGCGAGGTTCACAATCTGCCTTTCGATAGAAAGCGTCTCCCATTCGGAAGGCGCATTCAGCATGAGTTTTTCTTTAGCGAAGGTTTTTATCTGAAGCAGTTCCGCCTGAGTGACAAAATGTCCTTTCAGTTTTTTTAAATATTCAAAACTTTGAGCTTGCAGGAATACAAAATATCCGGCTAACAGTTTCTTATATTTTATTACATCCTGGTACAAGCGTTGGTGGACGACATTATCGATATTCTTAATGATCGCAACATCGGCTTCGATTTCATTGAGGTTTTCAATCAACGCTCCATGCCCGCCCGGACGGAACAGGATCGAGCCATCGGGATTCCTGAACGGTTCGTTGTCCATATCGACCGCTATCGTATCGGTCGAAGGTTTTTGTATCGAATAGGAAACGTCGAGTTGAACATCTTTATTGTCCCATCGCGCTATGACGCCCTGTATATGTTCTTCAATCTTCGACTGAGCGTTCTGCGGAACGGTAAAATGAACGGAAGCTTGACCGATGTAGTCTTGAGTATAATCGACAGCCTCTTTCAAGTGCTCTTCGAAAGGAGTGGCGGGATGATCGCCATATTTATGGAAAGGAATCAAACCCTTGGGCAGATTGGCAAATCCTAAATGCGTTTCATCCAAAAGGCATTCGATTATGGGCTTGAAATGACTTGCATCCGTCAGTTTATCGATTTTTAAGCCCGTTTCCGCCAGTGAGTCCTTAAGCAGATCGTAGAAAGCGAACCGGCTTAGGTTCTCGATAAATTCCAACCCGAATTCTGCAGTCTTATGACCTTTTTCCGCCGCTCTCTTCAAATCATCCACCGTCTCCATTTTCGACTGCCGCAAAGCCTGAAGCTGCTTAAACATCCGGCTCGCCGCTCCCGAAGCGGGAACGAACTTATGAAACCAGCCTTGCTGAGCATATTCGGTGTGCAAATCCAAATACTTCTCTGCATTTTCGAGATCGATTTTCACTATACCGTCGCCAACAGTCGCCGGACGATCTAAATCGATGGGTGGAAATCCGTTCCGAAACAGCTCTATCTGAGCCTCTGCCTTTTCGACGCTAATGTCTTTTTTTAGTATTTGCTTCAGGTCTGTATGTGAAAACAATTTTCCTCCTTTGCCTTATTTGGCGGAATCTTCAATGACGAGGATAAGCCCCGGCGTCCTCGCCGGTATAAAATGGCTGAAATATAAAGATTATACAATTATTTTACAAATTTGTTTTTGCCGGCAGCCTCAATTGTGAACCATTTTAAAAGTTTCGCATCTAACTGTTAATAAAACGCGCTATGCCTGATTTCGTTTCTTCCCTGTACAATCTGCGCATTCTCCTCGTCAATCGCGCCTTTTCTGCGCACTTTCTACGTTTAGAAACTCGCGAATCGTTTTCAGCAACAACCATTTCAACTGAAATAATATTATCTTATTATATATACTAAAGTTAGTTGTATGCTCATCGAAATGGCAATATGGCACGCTATTTGCAGATTAAAAGGGAACTTTAATATTATTCTATTGTATCAGTTAATTCGTTAGTAATTCAAGCTAAAACAGATAAATCGAGATAAAACACTGGGATTGTGATTCAGGACATAATTCCACTATCATTTTTAATACATCTTTAGAATACGAAAATACACGGGTAACGGAATTAATTATTATTCCGTTACATAGAGACGTTTCAGGCCTGATGAAAGCGGGTCTTTATTATTTAGGCGAATATTATGTTCATATTTGCGAAATATATTCGCTAAGGGTCAAAATATTCGCGAACCCATACGTAATTTTTGAAAGGTCAAAAAACATCGATTCGTAAAAAAAGTAAAACAGGTTGTTATGTTAGATTTAAATTTTAAAAATCTTTCATTGCCTGGCAATCGATCATTCGGATTTGAAAAAGCAAATAGTTTCATTAATAAATTGACTAAGGCTTTCTATTTTAAACTGGCGGTTTTCGCCATCTTGGCTTTAGTCGTAAGCAAACATACATATGCCCCTGAAGTTACAGATGATATGAGTCTGCAAGACGAGTATTTTGCGAATTCCATCGAAGCGATGGAACAGAACTACATTCAGCAAAAACTGGACGTCATCGACGGCTATTGGGGCTACCGAAGATTAGCCAGGCAAGTGGGCGCAGAAGAGGCGTATCTTCTGGCGCAAATGATCGAACACAGCACATATCCCGAAATGGTCAAAGCGATCATAACCGTGGAATCTTACTGGACGGTAAACGCTCGATCGCACATGGACGCGATCGGACTAATGCAGATTCGCGAGATCGCGGCGCTGGACCTTGATCCGTTTTTAACCGAAGCGGATCTGTACGATCCTAAAACCAATCTGGACGTTGGAATCGAAATATTCGACCGTCACATGGAATATTTCGATGAATACGACGCCGGCGAGCATTGGGCGCTGACTTCTTACAATAGAGGCCGATATGCGACCTTTGCTATGAATATGGAACCGCCTTCGACGAGATATTCCCGGAAGGTGTTGTCCATAACGGATAATTTCCGGTCTAGTTAATTCTCACCACCGGGAACACAGAGATCACAGAGGCAATTCTCTGTGATCTCTGTGGGAAATTCCTTAAAAATCCCTCGAAAAATAAAGCAATTGCTCCCTGAAATCATTGGGATTTCTTATGAAGCATGCTCCGTCATAGAAACGGGCGTTTGACACAAATTTCGCGATTTTGCCCAATTTTCATGACATAACTAA
>CAZWOY010000161.1:0-8266 GCA_964635255.1 uncultured bacterium | reverse complement strand
CGTGGGCAACATACTGCCCTTGGGCAAAATGTCGAACAAGAGTGTTCGACCTACTGGGCTCTATTCCTGGGAAAATGGAATTAACCGCGAAAGCGTGAAGAGCTCGAAGCAGTCCGGATGAGTTTCAGTGAGCTTCACTTCGTTCCGGTTTCGTGAATCCGGGGAATCTACCGATGTTAATATAGCAAGGCATATTTTTTGCTTAATGTAAGCGTTATCATTCCTCACGCGGGTGGGAAGGAAATACTGCGCGATTGTCTCAATTCCCTGAAGGAATCCGCTGGAGTTGGTTTAGAAACGATTATTGTCAGTAATGGACCGGTGGATGACGTCGATGAGGAACTGTTATCCATAATTCCCGATGTGCAAATATTGCGCTATGAGTGCAATTTAGGTTTTGCGGGAGCCTGCAACCGAGGCGTCGAGGCGGCGAAAAATGAATTTGTGTTCTTATTAAACAATGACGCCGTCGTCGATCCGGCTGCTGTGCGAATAATCGCTGAGAGAATGGATGCGGACGATGAAGCCGGAGCTTGTCAACCGAAAATACTCTCGATGATAAAGCAAGGATATTTCGATTATTCTTCGGCTGCCGGAGGCGAGATGGACGTTTTCGGGTATCCATTTGCCAGAGGAAGAGTGTTCGATACGCTGGAAATCGACAAAGGCCAGTATGATATGGAAGCGGAGGTTTTCTGGGGAGCGGGAGCGGCGTTAATGCTGCGGAAATCGCTTTACCGAAAAACCGGCGGTTTAGCCGAAAGTTTCTTCGCCCACATGGAGGAAATCGACCTTCTTTGGAGGCTGAGGCTGATCGGTTATAAGACAATGGCGATTCCTCAGGCGGTTGTGTGGCATCGCGGCGCGGTTACGATAAAAAGCGGTTCTTTCAAAAAACACTATTTAAACCATCGAAACAGTCTTGCGATGTTGTTTCGAAACTACGGAACAATATCGTTGTTTCGATATATGCCTATCAGAATGGTTCTGGACTGGATTTTGACAGTTTATGCGATTTTATCGGGAGATTTTGTAAGAGCAAGGGCAGTTTTTACTGCAAAGTGTTGGTTCTGGATTTCTTTGCCTTATCTTATAAGGGATAGGCGTCAGATTCAAAAAATGAGAACTGTCCCGGATAAAGCGATAATCCGGAGTCTATACTCTCGTTCGGTGGTCTGGCAGTATTTTGTGAAGAAGAAGCGATCTTGGAAGCAGCTTCTCTCAAAAAAGTAAAAACAAGTATTCCTCAAACTGTATTCGAATCGTTGATTCAATACTACAATTGAGTGAGTGTTCGATATAAAAACCTACATGGAGGCATCGACCATGCGTAAATTGGTTGGGGTTTTAGCAATAATATTTTTAGTCACTCTTCTGACCCCAAATTTGGTGTTGGCTTGGCAATTTCAGCATCCTAAAAAGTACGGCGTCGTCTTTACTTTGGGCGGCAGCTACCTTAACATGGGCGACGTTAACGACTACATCCCGGATCAAGGATTTATTGACTGGGCTGGCAGTGACGAAGATGATATCCAAATTGGAACCCAATTTGGATTTGGAATAGCTTATCGCCAGGAAGAGAATTTTGGCTGGCTGTTCGGCTACAATATGCTTGCATCCGGCGTTCCGGTTGTTTTTGAACAACAATATCGCAGAAATGCTTTCTTCCCGACCGCCGGCGGCGCGGAAAGCTGGGTAGAGCAAAAAATATCCGGAAGTGAATTCTATATTATGCCAACCTGGTATTGGGGCTGGGGAACCAAAGAAATCTTTTTCAGCATAGGTCCCGCCCTCTACAATGCAAAAATGGATAGAACTATTTCCATAACGAGAAATGCGGGCGCGGGCGCCAATAACGCCGGCAGTTTTTCCGATGCGTCTGGTTCTGCGGTCGGCGGACAGATCGCGCTTGGATTAGAACTTCCAATTTCTGACCATAATTACTTGGATATTCTGGTTGGCGGGAGATTAGGAAACATCGGCGAATTAACTTACGAAGACAATCAGGGCATTGAAAACAAAGTTTGGTTGAATTCCGCAAGCAACGCAACTTTCGGGGTTGACTTTTCGGGCTTCTTCTTGAATCTTGCCCTCAGAATGCACTTCCAGCCTGAAACAGACTGGCGGACGCCCAGAGAGTAAAAAATACGACGGCGTCTATTAGTGAGATGAACTTCGATTCTATCTGAATCGAAGTTTGTCTCATTTTTGACTTAAACAACCTCAAGCTCGCGCCAGCTTATGTCAATCTGCCCATTATGCCCCGGCGAGACTAAACTGAAACCTCTGTTTAAATGCGGTGACAGATTTAAAGACGTCAGCGCTAATGATTATCAAATCTTTCGCTGTTTAAACTGCGGTCTCACGTTCCTTAATCCTCAGCCTCCGGTCGCTGAGATATATTCCAATGAAAAATACGATCCTTTCCTCTCAACCAAGGAATCAAAAAGCCTTTTCGATACTGCGTACGCCTTTGCCCGCACGTACGCGCTCGATTGGAAAAAGAGACTTGTCCGCAGATTGGCAAAGCCCGGCGGGAAAATCATGGACGGCGGATGCGGCACGGGCGAATTCCTTAGCCATATCAGCGATGACTATACCGTCGAGGGTTTTGAACCGGAAGCGAAAGCTTCGCAGTGGGCGCGGGAAAAGTACGGCTTAAACGTCCATTCCGGCGATCTGCATTCTGTGAAATTCGATAATACGGATTTCGACCTGATAACGCTTTGGCACGTCCTCGAACATGTGCCGGATCCCGTTAAGGATTTACGCAGACTGCGGGAACTCTTAGCGGACGATGGCAAATTGCTGATCGCCCTGCCCAATATAAGATCGTTCGACGCCAGATTGTACAAACGCTGCTGGGTCGCCATCGACGCGCCGCGCCATTTATGGCATTTTTCAAAACCACAAATCGAGAAGCTGCTTCGTCAAACCGGATTTACATTGAAAAAAACCGGAATGCTCCCCCTCGATCCATTTTACAATACGCTGTTGAGCGAACAAGCGCTCCTAAAAGGAACCGGCAGACAACAACTATTCTTTAGCCCGTTCAGAATACCTATCGCAATAGCGGGATCGTTAGCGTATGGAGCCTTGACCGGCGTTCATTCAAGCAATTATTATATTTGCGAAAAAGTATCATAGCCTGACACTAACTCGTTCCTGCGTTCTCGCGCAGCGGATTGTCCGAGAATGGCGTAAGAACGAGAGCTTGCAGACGAGGGCGTCTGCAAGCTCTCCTCATATTGTTAGAAAAATAGAATCTCGGCATTATCGCATTGAGTGCGCGCTTCAGCGCGCATGAGGCGCCTGGTACGCGCTGAAGCGCGCACTCAATGTTATTATGCCAGCATTTTCATAAATGAAAATTCTTGCTTACTTGCCTGTAACTATATTCTTCTGCCTCTCTTTTTTCCTATTATCCTTTTCGACGAATATTATTTCGCCGGTGAATGGATTTATTCCCGTGTAGTACATCACACTCGACCATGTCGAAGGCAAGGGAGTGAAAATTTGGACTTGTTCGGGAATCAGCCTTAATTTTGCCGTCGCGAACTTTCTTAAGCGCTTCATTTCTTCTTCGCCGCCGCCGGGATGGGCTGCTATCAGATAATAGGTCAGAAACTGCTTTTTGCCGGCTTTGCGCGTTAATTCGGTAAACCGTTTTCTGAAATATAGAACAGATTCGATTCCCGATTTTCCCATTAACTTCAAGACCGATTTCTCGGAATGTTCCGGCGCCAGTTTCATCTGTCCGGAAACATGATGATTGACAAGTTCTTCGATATAGGCGTCGCCATATTCTTTATCAGCCAAGACAAGATCCGTCCTCACGCCGGAAGCGATGAAGACTTTCTTAACGCCTTTGATCCGCCGGATTTTCCTGAGTAGCTCTATTTGCCGCCGATGGCTTGGTTTCAATTTTTGGCAGGTCTTGGGATACAGGCAGCGTCTTTTTTCACTACAGCCCCGCTCTAACTTCCGCTCACATTCAAAACCATACATATTGGCTGTCGGTCCGCCGGCGTCGCGAATAATGCCTTTGAAAGCGGGACGTCCGACAAAACCTTCAGCTTCCCGTATTATCGATTCTTCCGTCCTGCTGAAAACGGTTTTCCCCTGATGAACGGCAATCCCGCAGAAATTGCACTCGCCGTAGCAGCCGCGATGAGTCGTGATCGAGAACTGAATCGTATCCAGCGCTTTTATTTTCCCCTGTGATTTATACATGGGATGAACGTCTTGTTCATAAGGCAGTTCATATATATAGTCAAGTTCTTCGGATGTTAATAGATCCATCGGTGGATTGTGAACCAGATATCTCGCGTCATGTCCTTGACACAATCCTTTGGCGGCAGTCGGGTCGGAATTGTCATAGAACGTGCGGAACATCTTGATAAAATTGCCGTAGTTGCCCTTGACGTCATCGAATGAGGGCAGTTCGACATAATTTCCCGGTGGATTTTTAGAGATATAGCATAAGCCCTTGATATCCGATGGATCGCCATTTGAACGCAACGATTCGGCAAATTCGACCGCGGCTTTTTCGCCCATGCCGTAAATCAGATAATCCGCTTTGGCGTCGAACAGGATGGACTTGCGTATCTTATCAGACCAGTAATCGTAGTGCGGGATCCGTCGCAGACTGGCTTCGATTCCGCCTAACACGATCGGTTTTGTGTCTTTGAAAGATCTTCGAATCAGATTGGAATAGACAATCGAAGCACGGTCGGGGCGGCGGTTGTTGACGCCTCCGGGCGTGAAGTCGTCCGATTTGCGTCTTTTCTGCACCGCGGTATAATTTGCGACCATCGAATCGACGCATCCGGCTGTAACGCCCCAAAATAGAATCGGTTCTCCGAACCTGGATATATCTTGTTCCGTGTCGATATCCGGCTGCGCAATAACGCCGACTCTGAATCCGGCGTCCGTTAAAACTTTCCCGATAACCGAGACGCCGATATAAGGGCTGTCGATATAGGCGTCGCCGGCAACGAGGATGACGTCGAGGCGATCCCAGTTTAGGACGCGAAGTTCTTCAGGGGTTGAGGGGAGGAACATGATTAAAATATGGAAGCGCTGCTATGGAGCAGTGATCCTTTTAATATTCAGCGGTTGATTCGCCAATTGGTTTACTATTATTTCTGCAATTTTTCGATAAATTCTAAAATTTCCTCAAACGCCGCATGTTTTAAATTCCAAATTCCTTTCTCCGCAGCTTCGCCAAGGCGCAGATATGATTTTTCTTTCGATGCCAAATACACCTGCATTTTTGCCTTTGAAGGAATTGACGGCAGGCAATTCTCAATTTTTCCAAGGCATGCGAAATAATCTTCAATGCATTCGAACGCCGGATCCGTTGCGACAGAATCTAAGCATAAATCTTCGAAAATCCCCTCGCGTTTGACGCCGGGTATGATAAAAATACCGGTTTTAGGTTTTCCACTTGTAAAAGAACCTTGTCTTTTAGGAATTGGCAATCCGCTTGATTTAAGTGCGTTGACAATACTTATAAACGCTCCATTGGGATCGTTGTCTGCGTCGCGAACGATTCCGATCGTTTTTACTATCTCGAAATTGGCTTCAACGGGAAGTATTTTAATGCGATTTGGGATATTCTGTTTTCCATAACAATTAATAATCTGTATATTCTCAATTTTAGATTCTTTAAACAAGTGATTGAAAAACCTTTCCTCGTCGAATCCCTCGACAAATAAAAGTCGAGATTTAGTAATTATAAATGGCTCGGTTCGGTTTAACATTATCGCATCTCGATATTCATTTCAATAGACGTCGCAAGATTTTCCTTAGAATAAGTCTTCATAACAACATCGTCTCTGATTCTATCGAGCCGGTGATACCTGAACACGTTCTCATTGGCGTCTGAAAAAGCTTTATAAAAATCCGCGATACATTCCCAGCTATGCGTTGTAGCAAACACTTGCACATCGAAATCTCTCGCGGTTTTGGCGATTGCCTCCCAGACTTTTACCATTATGGAATGGTGGAATCCGTCTTCGATCTCATCTATAAGAACTACGCCGCCGGTTGAATTGCCTATGGAAATAAGGATGCTTAAAAGCCGCATTATGCCCCCGCCCAACAGTGGAAGTGGAGTCAATTGATGCAACTCGACGCCGCCGTATAAACAAGCGCCTTCATACGTAGGGATGTTTGCAATTTTTGATAATTTTGGTTCGACAATTTGCAATGAATCGATTATATAGCTGTGTAAATTATTTTTCTCTAATTCGCCATAACCAAACGCATCCGCGCTCATGGATGAATAATTGTTCGTTATAAATCTTATTGGTTTTGCGGGTAATAAAACTTTTTTGGTTAGGTACTCGTTTTTTGATACAACGATATAACTTGTATGAGAGTTTACTTCGCCATTGGAAAAACTGACGCTGTCCAACGCGAACCAAACCGCTTTACCCGAAAATAAATCTGCATTTTCCCTGATATACTCATCTATTTCGTCGTCGTCGCGATTGGCTTCTAAATAAGGAGCGGCAAATCTAAGCGTTAATGATTTTGTGAGTCCTTCATTCTCAACGCCGGACAATTCAACAGCCTTATCATGATTAAAATTATTAAAGAATGAATCTAAAGGCGTGCGGTTGGACGAAATAGAGCTAAATTCTTTTAAGACTCCGCCGCGCAAATCGTCGGTTTTTATAAAGAGTTCCGGATCATAAGCCCCACAAAGAATATAAATCGCTTCCAGTAAAGCCGTCTTGCCTGCTCCATTCGATCCAGATATCAAGTTAATCCTCGCTAACTTATCGAACGTGAGTTCTTTAAAACATTTAAAGTTCTTTATTTCAAACTTTTTATACATGTGGATCTCCAGTAAACAAGACGCTACGGTTCCAACCGATGCATCATCCGCGGAAACGGTATCGTCTCCCGAATATGCTTCGTACCGCAAATCCACCCGACCGTTCGCTCCAGTCCAAGCCCGAAACCGGCGTGGGGAACCGTTCCGTAACGGCGCAGATCAAGATACCATTCGAAATATTTCTGCGGCAGATTATGCTCCTCGAGGCGTTTCAGCAGCTCGCTCAGGTCGTCCTCGCGCTGGCTGCCGCCGATGATTTCGCCGTGTCCTTCCGGGGCGATCATATCGACGCCCAAAGCCTTCGAATAGTCTTGCGGATCGCGCTTCATGTAGAAAGCCTTGATATCCGCCGGCCAGCGGTGGATCATGACCGGACGGTCGTAAGGTTCCGAGATGGTCGTTTCATCCGCGCCGCCTAAATCGCTGCCGTACTCGAAATCCGCTCCCTTTTCCTTCAGGATTTGGGCGGCTTCGTCGTAGGTTATTCGCGGGAAGGGCTTCTGGATGCTTTCCAGTTTCGAGACGTCCCGTTCGAGGTCTTCCAATTCGTTTTTCCGCTTATCGAGGACGCGGGCTGCCAGATTGACGATAAAGTCTTCCGACAAGTCCATTAAGCCGTCTAAATCCATGAAAGCGACTTCCGGTTCCAGCATCCAGAACTCGGTCAGGTGGCGGCGGGTTTTCGATTTTTCTGCGCGGAATGTCGGTCCGAAAACATACACCTTGCCTAAAGCCATAGCTCCGGCTTCGGCGTACAACTGTCCCGATTGGGTCAGATACGCTTTGCTGCCGAAATAGTCGGTCTCGAACAGCGTCGAAGTGCCTTCGCAGGCGTTCGGCGTGAACATCGGCGAATCGAAGCAGACATATCCGCGCGAATCGAAGTAGTCTCTGATTCCGGCAATCACTTCCGAACGTATGCGTAAAATTGCGACCTGTTTTTTCGACCTCAGCCATAATTGCCGGCGGTCTAACAGGAATTCTATCCCGTGTTCCTTCGGAGTGATCGGATAATCGACGGCCGTTCCGATAATCTTCACGGACTTAACCTGCAGCTCATATCCACCCGGCGAGCGCGGCTCTTCGGAAACGGTTCCGACCACGTAGAGGGAGGATTCCTGCGTCACTTCGGCAGAAGCCCGCCACGTTTCCTCATCCACCGCCTTTTTGAACACGACAGCCTGCATATATCCCGTTCCATCGCGGACGATCAGGAAATGCAATTTGCCCGACGATCTTTTGTTGTAAAGCCAGCCGGCGATTTCGACTTCTTCGCCGGCGTGTTTGCGCGCGTCTTCTATGTAAATTCGTTTCATCTGTATTTTGTTTGTTCCTGTTTTAGCCGGATTTCGAGAATCCGGGGAAATTACTGGGAAAATAAAAAATTCCACCGGTAGGGCAGGCGTCCCCGCCTGCCTT
>CAZWOY010000160.1:0-8333 GCA_964635255.1 uncultured bacterium | reverse complement strand
GGAACGAGTTCTGGTTATGCATTCCCACGCTGGAGCGTGGGAACGAGTTCTGGTTATGCATTCCCACGCTGGAGCGTGGGAACGAGTTCTGGTTATGCATTCCCACGCTGGAGCGTGGGAACGAGTTCTGGTTTATGCGCCTCAAGGAGTGCGTACACTATTTAATGCACATAGTAGTAAAACTTTTTAATATAATTTAGAATAAGTCTATAACGAAGGAAACTCTTATGTTGGCTTAAAACTGCGATTCTGAATTATAAGAAGAGTCAATTCCACATTAATTACCGAAAACGGCGTCTTCCGAGATTTTCTAATCCATGTCAAACGATATCTAATGATAAGTTTACATCTAATGATTCCTTTTATATAATTACTTAATTGATTAATGTGTAAAAAGTACATTTGCAAGGATAAGCGAATCCAGGCTTGTCATTACTGCAAAGGCAGGAATGACAAAGTGTGAGTCTTTTACGCAATAATCATAATTCGATTCGCACATTTAAAATCGGCGCGGCTCATGAAGTCAGTTTTCTTTGGTTCACTCATTCTGATACTCTCTTTCTCGACGCTTACTCTCGCAGTCGATCCCATTCCCTTAGACGATTATCTCGAATACGCCCGCCGGTCGGCGGATTGGACGTGGGAACGGCAGGATTCGCTGATTTCGGCTTGGAAAGAACGTTTTGATCCCAAAAGCCCCTTTGGATACAATTCGCCGCCTTATCTGCTCGAAATGGCGACTATCTATGCATACTTATATGAAATGGAAGGCGCAGAACTCTATGCGGAACGAGCGAAACATGTTCTATTGAATTACGCAGATTACCGTAAAGAATATCCGAAAGAAGCCGCTGAAGCGCGGCCGGATTATGGGGACGGAGTTCCGGCTCTGCCGAATTTTTTCACGACCATGC
Organism: uncultured bacterium; assembly: GCA_964635255.1. Lineage (GTDB taxonomy): Bacteria > Electryoneota > AABM5-125-24 > Hatepunaeales > Hatepunaeaceae > CAZWOY01. Next base: position 7,419 of record CAZWOY010000160.1, on the reverse strand, counting down.
GCTATGTAAAACCCTATAATATACTGAAACGCAAAGGATATCTTACCGATAAACAGCAAAAGGAAATCGAGGACGTCATCGCTCACAGCATTGCTTATACCTTGCAATCGCAGGAATGGGGAGCCATGAACCGCGCCATCCTCAGAGCCGAAGCGCTGGCATGGGCGCACCGGGCGATTCCCGATCATCCCGACAGCAAAACCTGGAACAGCTATGCCCACGCTCTTGGCTTCGACAACTGGGGCAATTGGGAAATTGAGGATGCGCAGATTTATCACGCCGTGTGGCTTTATTCTCTAATCGGTTATGCAGACGCCATCGACAAGGTGGACGAGTTGTTCGAACTGCCGGAAATGTATTACTATTCTCATTATTTCCTCAATCTGATGTGTCCCGATGGAATGATTCCCGATTTTGGCGACGCGCATTGGAGGGCAAACTGGAACCGGTATTTAGCCTATTTTGAAGCTGCGGCTAAAGCTTATAACAATCCTGAATTAAAGTGGGCGGCAGCAACGATCGCAAACAAATTCTTAGACCTGGACGGCAAGCCTAACGCCGGCATGGGCTACATTCTGCTCGACTGCTACAGATTTGGAACGGACGACCTCGAACCCCAAAAGCCCGAACGACTCAGCCTGGAAGTGATGGAAGACATCGTCGGCAAGAAAATCGTTTTCCGCAATGGCTGGGATTCAACATCGACATATCTGCTCCTAAACTATCGCGATGAAGGCGATGGCGGCAGAATTTTCCGCGATTACCTGCGCGACGGCATTCCGGTCGAAGAGGAAAAAATGACTCACGGTCATGCGGATGAAAATAGCATTGCGCTGCTGATGTACGATGGATCGGTTCTTCTTCACGACGGGGGATATCGCGACTATATGCCCAGCGGACCTTACGGCGCGTACCGGCAGGATTATTTTCACAACCGGATATGCGTGCGTCCGGCTAAGATCTGGATGGGACAAAAGGCGGGCGAACATCGCTACAGCCCGACAGATCGTCCGGCAATCGAAGGGCAGTCCGTACTTGATTTTCTGCATAACGCCGGCAACTATCGAATTGTCAGGACTCAAAAAATAGACTTTCTGACTTTCGATGATTTCGATTACAGCCGGACGAAATTGATCGACGACTGCCTTGGCTACGAATGGGATCGGGTGATTGTTTATATCAAAGATCCGGAAATATTTGTCTTCTTCGATATTGTGAAAGGAACTGAAGAGGAGTGGTTCACTGCCGCCAACCTATGGCACACACGCCAAATTGTAGCTCAAGGCGAACACTGGTACGACGCCCGATACGATTCATTAAACAATCTGCCGCTTTCGACGGAGAACAATCTGCTGATTTATTTTCCTAAAACGCATTACCGCCTGGAGCAGGTTGAAAAAGAAAAGCGCTATTACCAGGATGAATACGTTATTTCACAATACACAGGCCAGCATTTCGAACTGGGTCAGCATATCGGTTTTATCACGGTTCTAATACCGCATAACGCCGCCGAAGACGCGACCCATTGGCTGGATAAAATTCAATCCATCGATTCCGATGAGTACAATAAAGGAATGTCGGTCAAGATAAAGGTTGGCAAAAAGGACGTCATACATCTGGGAGTAAAATCCGATCTCAGGATGGATATGACGCGCGATTACCGCCGTCCGAAATATACGTACGAATCCGGCAAAGTAGTTTACGACAAGATGGAAACCAACGCCGATTTCTTTTTCACCCGGTTGATCCGAAAAGATCTATCGTACACGATCGTCAACATTTCGCGCGCAGTTTATGACGGCAAGGTTATTTACGACCGTCCGCCATCTTTATTTGGCTTAGCCTACGACGGGGCTCCGGACAATTCGGGAATTGGGAAAGCTCGTTATTGGCGCGATACGGTTGAAGTGAAATAGCGTGCGTCGTTTTTTCATCCCTCGGAGGGATGCACTATTACTCTACCCGGCTTCCGAAAAGCCGGGCTGCTTGTCCGCATACGCCGCTGTAGAACGGCATAAGCGCAGGTTTAACAACTACTACTATGTGCATAAAATAGTCGCCATCGCACGGAATCCGCTTGATGAGGAATACTATGCAATATCAAGATGTTAGGAGATTGCTTCGTCTGCTAAAGGCAGACTCGCAATGACACTTTTTCATGCACGTAGTAATAAAAGATCATTATTTTCATTAATGAATAAAGTCTTAAAAATATTGCTGATAGCAATAATCTGCTTTCTTTTTCCGATTCTTTTTTTCTGCATAGCGCTTTACGTGACGCCCGAAAAAAGTTTCCTCGAACTGGATTTAATTACGGGCAACCAACTTGTACGACTGCTTCTGACGCCAATGGCGATTATAGTGTTCGCCGCCGCTCTGATAATTAGGGAGAGGATCATTACAATCACTGCCGGAATTATGATTATTTATCTGCTCATCAGCAATTTTAAGCAAATACCCTTGGGTAAACCTGATGAAGCGGCGTCGGGAAAAGAAACGACTATCTCAGTTCTCACTTTTAATGGACCAGGCTGTGTAAATGAAACTTTAGATTGGCTTAAAGACAATCCAGTTGACGTAGTAATCCTGCAGGAGATCCCCGGTCATACCAATTTGCCATATTATAGGGAATTCGAGGAAATCGGCTATGATTTCTTCGCTGACGCCGTACGCAGTAACTTTTCAGTATATATGGGCATTTTCGTTCGAGGTACAATTGACAGCGCCGCCTTAATCGATGGAGACTCTTATAATAAGCTTTTAAGATATACTCTTTACGCTAAGGCTGAGGTTAAAGGAAAACGTCTCAATATCTACTGCGTCCATCTCGAACCTCAACATAACAAGGGCGAAATTAAAGGAATATTCAAACGAAACATGCTGCGCTATTATCAGGCGCTGAATATTGCCAATGACATAAAAAAACATCCCGACCAACCGGTTGTTTTAGCCGGAGATTTCAACTCAACTCCCACCAATAAGTGCGTTAAGCCATTGCGATCTGCGCTGAAAGATACCTGGATAGAACGCGGTCATGGACTGGGGGCGACCTGGCCCAGCGGCAATCCCTGGTTCAGAATCGATGAAATACTATACAGCGGTTTCCGGGGCGTAGATAGCGTTCGAGTTTTTAGATTGGCGGACAGCGATCATCTCGCTTATTACGCTGAGTTAGTCTGGTAATCGCTTCGAAATGAAATTTTTTCAATTCTTTTACGATAAGGATTTTCCGTTACGATGTAAATAAGATACCAGACAGTCAAGACTACGGTCGCTAAATAAGAGAAAAATATCGACCAGATCATGGCTTTGAATCCTTCATCGGCAATTTCTTCGCCTAAGACAGCGCCTGTAAATACGTTCACGGAATGACCGATTCCGATCATAATGAGCGAAAAAATGTCTTGTGAAAGGACTATTTCCGGATTTTGCAGTTTGTTATAATACACTAAGATTGGAAAGAGGGAATCGAACAAAACCAGCAGCATAGTTCGGACAAAGATCCATTTTCTTAGAAACCGCTTGTTATTAAACTTCGACGCTAAAAAATTGAATTTATTCTTTATCTTCATAATGCCTAAGTTCCATTTTACCGTTTTCCAGCCAGCCGTAGCCGCCTTTCTCTATCCAGTCGCCGATTGAAAAAAATACGCCGTTGTTATGCTCATGCCTTTCCGCTGAATGGCGATGACCGATAACAACATAATCGAAACCTTCGTCGATTTTTCGAAAAGCATAATCACGGTAGGGCGCGACGCCAAACTTGTCATGATCTGATAGATTTGCGCTGGAAAAGTTAGATAGTTTCGCTGCGAATTTAATGCCCCAGTCCGGATGAATTTGTCTGAATATTTTTTCAGTCGGTTTCCACCTCACAAGCGACCTCAGCATCCTATAACTGCGATCTCTTTTAGCTAAGCCATCGCCGTGGATAACATGAATTTTCTTATGGTTTATCTCAAGATCAAGCGATCCGCGAAAAATGCGGAGTCCGATTTCGTCCCTTAAAAAACTTCCGGGATGCCCGTCGTGATTCCCGGCTAAATAAAAAATTTCAATTCCATCGTTGACTAAATTATGCATCGCCGCCAACGGTTTGAAACTCTTTGCGGGAACCGAATGTTTCCATTCAAACCAAAAATCAAATATGTCGCCGGCTAAAACCACTGTCGAAGCCTTCCGCGCTGCGGAGTTCAAAAACCGCACAACTCGCGGAGTCCATTCCTGAGTTTGCGCTTGCGGTATTAACGGAAGATGGCAATCCGCAAGAAACAGAGCCGGTTCTTTGCACTTAATCATTGAGTACGAATTTTGAAAATCAAACTATATTCATTAAATCTAAAACATTATCAAACTAACTTCAAACAAAGTCATTATGGTAAATCAAGTCGGAAGCAATAAAGTTAATATTTGTCGAAGCAAAGATATGTATTTCAGAGCTGCAGACTTTGGGTGTATTTTGCTAAGAAAAATCCCGATTGATTAAACGAGTTGATAAATACGGCTTTAATTCCGGTAAATAACGTAAAATAATGGGTATAATATAAAGAAAAATAAAAAAATGTGTTTTTAAATTGCTTTTGCGAAAATTTGAGATTATACTCAATTGGGATTAGCTCCATATTTTTCGATATGACTTTTCCTCTGCCATTTAGTAGTTTATTAAAATTACTTGACTTGGCGTTCGGTCGGTTTACGGCGTTGGATTTTAACTGTTGGTCAAACGCCGGCGTCAGGATTGACAACAGTTGTTAAGAGAAGGATCATTGGAATGAACATCTACGTTGGTAATCTGCCCTATGGGATAACGGATGAAGATCTTGCCAAAATGTTTGAGGAGTTTGGCGAAATTTCTTCTGCGAACGTTATTAAGGATCGATTTAGCGGCAGATCAAAAGGTTTCGGTTTCGTCGAAATGCCGGATGACTCGGAAGCTGAAAATGCTATCGAAAACTTGAACGGGTCGGACATGGACGGACGAGCCATTGTTGTAAATAAGGCAAGACCGCGAGAAGAAAGACCTCAGCAGCGCAGACCGCGAAGGAATTAGAAAAGGACTGTTCTATTCTTTAAAAGGTGGATTAGTATAATATATTCTAATATATTCCCTTTGTGCGCCTGTCAAGATTTAACGCGAATCTCGCTGTGAGATTCGCGTTTTTTTTATTTTATGCGCTGCGCTGACACAAAAACCCATCTCTGTTCGGTTACAGGATCATAAATTCGTCTTATCGTTTGATCGACCATCAGAGTTACGTCGGTTTCTAATTGTATAGCATTTAATCCCAGGTCATTTATATTCAGATCAAGACCTTTAACCTGAGAAAATATCGATTTTGCCGCATCGATACGAGCCAATCTTTCCGCTTCGTTCCAGCTTGAGACTTCGTAAAAATATCCAGGCGCCGCCCCAACGCCCACATATTTGCCTGGTTCAACGAAGTCTGCCGGATCTGGCAATGGCGGGCTGGAAGCTAAATCTTTTTCAACCGTAATCTCATCGGTTGCCGCCAGCATTACCACAATTTTCGAAGTCTTGAATGAATCGACAGGCGTTAGATTTTTTTTAAACGTTTGGTAGCCGGACGTATCGGCTTCAAACTTAAATGTGTTGCCAAAGGAAATCGTTTCAGTTCCGGCGCGGGATTGCGCTTCGGCGCCGACGACTCTGAAATGCTTGTCGATAAACATTCGCCATGCCGCATCTTCGAAAGCGCTATCGAAACTGGTCTGCTCGTCCGCATACGGCAGCGCATAACCCACTCCAAGCTTAACGCCCTCAATGTGAGGAGTTCGCCAGAACCATGCCGGCATAACGATATTTTTTCCAATTATAGCGGGATCATTCGACGAATCTTGGAGGCTGCCTTTGCGCCCTCCGGCGCAGCTAAAGAACAGCAGTCCCATTAGCATCATGGACGCTAATTTGAACAATTTCCCTCCGAATTTTAACCATTTTGACCATAAAAAGTATTTCATCGAATTAAAAAATGCAAGGCTGCGTCTTTTTTATTGGAAATCCAAGCGACCGGCAGCGTTTTCAAATCGATAAACGTATAGAAATCAGATCAGCTCGCGCATGACTTTATCGCTGCGGTTTAATCGAGATCAGACCTCACCGGTCGAGTTTAAATTTCTCGCCCAGATACAATGCGCGAGCCTGTTCGTCATGGGCTAAGAACTCGGCGTCGCCCGATTTTAATATCGCCCCGTCATACAACAGATAGGCGCGATCGGTTATGGAAAGAGTTTCATGGACGTTGTGATCGGTTATCAGTACGCCGATATTCCTTTTTTTCAGATCGGTGACAATGTCCTGTATATCGGCGACGGCAATCGGATCTATCCCGGCAAACGGTTCATCCAACAGGATAAATTTTGGATCTGTAACCAGCGCCCGGGCGATTTCAACGCGCCTTCTTTCGCCGCCGGAAAGGGAATGCGCTCTCTGCTTGATCAGGCGTGTGATAGAAAATTCCTCGAGCAGTTTATCCCGTTTTCGCTTGCGCTCTTCCTTTGAAATGGGCAGCATCTCAAGGATAGCCATAAGATTGTCCCCGACGGTCAACTTTCTAAATACCGACGGCTCCTGCGACAGGTATCCGACGCCCAGTCTTGCGCGCCGGTACATCGGCAGTTTTGTAATATTGTCATCGCCTAAAACGACCTTTCCTTTATCCGGTCGGATCATCCCGGTGATCATGTAAAAGGTCGTCGTCTTGCCGGCGCCGTTTGGACCTAACAACCCTACGATTTCGCCCTGATCGACATTCAGCGAAACGGTTTTTACCACTTCGCGCTTGCCGTAGCGTTTTATCAGATTGTGCGCGGATAGGTTCAAAATTTTAACAAGAAAATCAAACTATACATATATTAATAATACTAAATATTATCCTTGAATGTAACTATTCACTGGATTTGGTCAGCGCATTTTTCGATTTCGTTTTTGATTTTCTACAGTATTTTCGTATATTAATATTTAGTTGAGCGTTAAAATTTACAAAAGGAGTTTGTAAATGCTTAAATCATACGAATACACTGGTGGAAATACACAAAAGTGGCATTTTGAGAAAACGGAATTCGATAAAATAAATTTACTTGTTGGCGCTTCCGGGAGTGGCAAGTCAAAATATTTGAATACACTCTTTTTATTCGGATCTTCAATTTTGAGAGGAAAACCTTTTAGATGGGGCAAGTATGATTTTAATATTTCGTGCGGAGATCGGGAATATATTTATCGATATGAAGGTTGCAGTCATTATCTCAATGATCCATATATAGCAAAAGAAAGATTGATTTGTCAAAATTGCGAAAATAGACTCCTTATCGATCGAGACAAAAATTCATTTGTATTTAAAAATGAAAAACTCCCTAAATTTGATAAATCAGCTTTTAGTGTAAATCTTTTGAAAGAGGAGA
>CAZWOY010000159.1:6231-8354 GCA_964635255.1 uncultured bacterium | reverse complement strand
CCGGTACGCGCTGAAGCGCGCACTCAATGTGATAATGCCAAGGTTCTATTTTCCCGGTAATAACATCCAAATTCAACTAACCTCACAAAACCCCGTCTTAAATAGTGATTTACCATTAATAATTGATTATTTTAAATTTATCGAAAAGAGTAACAAGCAACGCGAATTCATAAGATGGGAGACATAAATGTCAACTGGATTAATACCACGAGAAATTATTTTTGGGAATCCGACCAAAATCAGTCCTCAGATATCGCCGGATGGCAGCCATCTGGCATATATAGCGCCTTTGAACGGCGTTTTAAATATTTGGATTAAAACCATCGGCAAGGATGACGATAAAGCTATAACCAACGATACCGGTCGAGGCATAAGGGGTTTTTTCTTTACCTGGGACAACGAACACATCCTTTATGTTCAAGATAAAGACGGCGATGAAAACTGGCACGTTTATTCGATTCCGAAACTGGGCGGCGAACCATTCGATTTAACGCCTATCGACGGCGTTCAAGCGCGAATCATGTCGAACAAGAGAGAATTTCCGAATATCGTACTAATAGCAATCAATGACAGAATCCCCCAATTGCACGACATTTACAGCGTTGATCTGCGAACAAACGAAAGAACTTTAATCGTGAAGAACGAAATCGGAGCTATCGGGTGGAGCGTCGATGATAATCTAAACGTCCGGCTGGCGCAGGTGCAGCGGGAAAATGGCGGTCAAACGCTTTTCCACAGACTGGACAATGATTCCGAATGGGAAGAGCTGCTGACCTTTAACTCAGAAGACGCCCTCACTACGCACCCGGCCGGTTTTAATAAAGAAGGCGACTCAATTTACATTATCAGCAGTATTGGATCGGATACGGCGCAACTCAGAGAATTGAATTTAAAAACCCGGAAAGAAACGACGCTGATTTCTGATCCCGATTACGATATATCGGATATGATCCGAGAACCGTTCACCAAGAAAATTCAAGCCGCTCAATTTAATCGAGATCGTATAAACTGGGAAATTCTCGATTCGTCGATTAAAGAAGATTTTAAGGGGATTTACGGATTAACCGACGGCGACCTCCACATCATAGATCAAGATTTTAAAAATGAAACCTGGATTGTCGCATTTACGAAGGACAATGGATCGACTCCATTCTATATCTGGGACAGGACCAAAAAACAGGGTGAATTTCTATTTGCCGCACGACCTGAGATCGACCAGTGGGATTTAGCGCCGATGAAGCCAATAGCATATCAGGCAAGAGATGGATTGACCATTCATGGCTATCTAACGACGCCCTATGGAAAAGAACCTAAGAATTTACCTGCGATAGTCGTAGTCCACGGCGGTCCCTGGGTGCGCGACGACTGGGGGCTCGATCCGGAATCCCAATGGCTCGCGAATCGCGGCTATGCAGTTCTTCAGATTAATTATCGCGGATCGACCGGCTATGGAAAGAGCTTTATCAACGCCGGCGATAAAGAATGGGGCGGGAAAATGCAGGACGATGTGTCGGACGGCGTAAAATGGCTCATAGAACAAGGGATAGCCGACGCCAAGCGCGTCGGGATATTTGGCGGCTCTTACGGAGGATTTGCCGTTTTAAGCGGATTGACTAAGACTCCGGAATTATATGCCTGCGGCGTGGACATTGTGGGACCTTCAAATCTCATTACGTTTCAGGAAACGATTCCGCCGTATTGGGAACCGTTAAAACCTCAGATGTACAAGCGCATCGGACACCCTGTGGAAGATGGGTCGCTTCTTTACGACCGATCGCCTTTGAATCATATCGATAACATTACGGCTCCGTTGATGATCGTTCAGGGCAAGAACGATCCGCGCGTGAAACGTTCGGAGAGCGTCCAGATCAAACACGCCCTTGAAAAAGCAGGGAAAGTGGTCGAATATATGGAATTTGAAGACGAAGGACACGGTTTCGCAAGACCGGAAAACAGACTGAAATTCTATGGCGCCGCGGAGAAATTCCTGGCAGATCATCTGGGCGGGGATTATTTGCCGTAATAAATTCAGAGAGCTTGCAGACGGGGGCGTCTGCAAGCTCTGGGGCGTCTGCAAGCGTTAACCGGTAGTCGCAAATGCCAGTGCTTGCAGACGCCCCCGT
>CAZWOY010000159.1:0-6131 GCA_964635255.1 uncultured bacterium | reverse complement strand
GTTGACCGGTAGTCGCAAATGCCAGTGCTTGCAGACGCCCCCGTCTGCAAGCGTTAACCGGTAGTCGCAAATGCCAGTGCTTGCAGACGCCCCCGTCTGCAAGCGTTAAACCGTAGTCGCGTTTGTCAGAGCTTGCAGACGGGGGCGTCTGCAAGCACTCTAATTTCACTCATGCACGGAGCAAGAAAATCGAACAGGCAGACTTAACCGCCCAGATTCAGTCGAAGTTCAATCAAAACCTGCCCTTCCGTAAAAGGCAAACCGCAGGCGGAACCGTATATTTAGACAGGCAGGCGCCATTCCTTTGCATTTATCGCAAGCCTATAGACCGCCATGATAAAGGCACTGACAAACTCATCATTTCAGAAGCGGCTCATATCATAATTAATGATTTGGAATCAGACCTTTCACTTGCTCAAAAAATCACGCACGAAGTAATAAAATTAAACTTAAAAGAGTTTGGCGCATTTCTGGTTATCGAGATCTGGACTTTACGGCATCGCTCAAAGATAGACAACCTTAACCTGCCCGTTAAAGCGCCTCGATTTACGATCCACTCTTCCCGAGCTTCAAAGTTCAGATCAATCGCAGCCACACTCATAGAAAACCTGTCCGAAATAAAACTATACAATCAAAAATCAGAAGTTGAACTTAAACTTAAACCTAAAAATCGAATCGCTCCTCCTAAATTACACCCAATCATCGATTGGGAAAAAATACCCTCCGAATGTTGTCCGGTCATCGGGATAGAGATCGATCCAGTTTACCAAGGCGATAATGGCGAACTTGTTTTTCCGGTCGCCCTAAGACGATTTCGGCGCGGTTTTTCAAAAGCTCTCAAAAGAACCCTACAAAGTTTCGTTAAAAATCACACTAATCAACCGGTCGCAAGCTACCTTTCGCTGGGAAGGAAAAGCTTCGTAAAGGAAGTTTACTCAATCGACGCCAAGCTCAACAACATCGCAAGCTCATTCGATTTTCTTCTGAAAGTTACCCCGGTAAATGCAGAACAAGCCTGGAACAGTTTCAAGAAATCAAAATTCCAGAAAGCCCCCGCATTTCGCTATCGCCCACTCGAAATCGAACCGTCGTTAGTGAAAAGAGACTTGTTCCGAATCCCTATCGAAAAAATCGAAGATCCTACTCTTGAGCAGATCTTTTTCGAAAAACAGATCGAACTTGACCGGCAATTGTCTATGCTCAACGATTTGCGAACCAAACGGTTTCTCTATGGAAGCCTCCAGCTTTTTGGAGAATTAGACCCGCGCGTAATTGAAACTGCCGGCAGTATTATCGAAAAAACTCCGGCGTTTTCAAGAAAACGAAAAACCAACAACATAATCAGCGCTGAAGATTTCAGCAATTTCGCTCAGGAAGAAATTAGATATTATAGCGCTCTCTCCCCTATTTTTTCCGCAACCGTGCAGGTGCGCGACGATATTTACACAGGATTAATGGTTTCGCAAGGCAATCTTTATATCGGAAAGAAAACTCAAATATCGACTGAACGGATCGAAGCTCTGCTCAGCCATGAGATCGGCACGCATTCCCTCACTTACTTTAATGGGAAGCTTCAACCTTTCAAACTCCTCTCTTCCGGTTTAGCCGATTATGATGAACTGCAGGAAGGATTGGCGGTGCTGTCCGAGTTTTTAACCGGCGGATTGCTCCCCTCAAGACTGCGGCTGCTCGCAGCAAGAGTCTTAGGCGCGAAGGCAATGCTGGACGGAGGAGATTTTATCGAAGTCTATCGGCTGCTTAATAAAACCTACAAATTCAAACAAAAAACTTCCTTTACTATCGCCATGCGGCTATTCAGAGGAGGCGGACTAACGAAAGACGCCGTTTATTTGCGCGGCTTCCTGAAATTAATCGAATATCTATCCCGAAATCGTAAGATCGATCAACTGTACATCGGTAAAATCGGCTTCAGGCATATACCTCTCGTTAAAGAACTGATCCACAGGCATATATTAATCGAGCCACAAATAAAACCGCGATACCTGAACAATACAGCGGCTATTGTCAAACTTGACAATCTGTCAAAAAATTACAATATTAACGCTTTAGTTCAAGAAATTTCAGTAAAAAGGAAAACGTAAATGCGGATAGCTTTTTTCGTCAATGACGTCCAAACGGAAGATAAAGGGTTTACAACGACAAGATTGGCTATGGCAGCCGTAAATCGCGGTCATGATATCTGGTATATCGGCGCCGCCGATTTCGCTCTCGATCCTGACGATTCGGTAAAAGCAAATGCCCGAAGCGTAACAAAGAAACATTACAAATCACTCGAATTATTCCTGAAAGACGTTCAAAGCGCAAAAGCCCGCCAGGAAAGAATCAACGTCAGCGAGCTCGACGTCCTGCTTCTGCGCAGCGATCCCGCGGCGGAAACCGGAGCCCGGACCTGGGCGCAGCAGGTTGGAATACTTTTCGGCAGAGTCGCCATGCGCAGGGGCGTAATCGTTTTAAACGATCCCAACGGCTTAGCTAAAGCGACTAATAAAATGTATTTTCAACTATTCCCCGAAGAAGTCTGGCCTAAAACGCTGATCTCACGCAACCGGGATGAAATAAAAAACTTCGCCGATGAATTCGGCACGATCGTAATCAAGCCTTTGCAAGGTTCAGGCGGCGCCAACGTGTTTCTTGTCCGGCAGGAAGACATCCCCAATATCAACCAGATGATCGACGCCGTAGCGCGCGACGGCTATGTCATTGCTCAGGAATATCTGCCACAGGCGGCGGAAGGAGACGTCCGCTTGTTTCTGATGAACGGTCTGCCGCTCAAATATCGCGGAAAATACGCAGCCTTCAGGCGCGTGCGAAGCGGAGGCGACTTGCGCAGCAATTTGCACGCCGGCGGTAGAATGGTCAAAGCCGAAATTACTGATCAAGTCTTGAACCTCGCAGAAATTGTCCGCCCTAAAATCGTGCAGGACGGCATGTTCCTCGTCGGTCTCGATATTGTGGGCGACAAGCTGATGGAAATAAATGTCTTCAGCCCCGGCGGACTCGGAAGCGCTCAGAAATTAGAAGGAGTGCACTTCACAAACGCCGTTCTGGATTCGCTGGAAAGAAAAGTCCAATACATGAACTATTACCGCAGAAGCTTTAACAATGTCGAATTAGCCTGCCTGTAAGAAATGCCTGAAAAACCCTGGACAATCGTAAAAGGCGACTCACCGCTAATCGCAACCGCTATTCACAACGGTCATAAAATGCGGGATGAAGCGAAAGAACTGTGCGCTCTTACCGAACAAGAGAGACAATACGAAGAAGATCCCTTTACCGGCGAGTTTACCAGCTGGGCGGAAACTCGTATCATCGCTCATCATTCAAGATTTGAATATGATTTGAACCGTCCTCGCGAAAAGGCTGTCTATCGAAAGCCGAAAGACGCCTGGGGGCTAAAGGTCTGGAAAAAAGAACCGGCGAAAGACTTCCTGGAAAAGTCCTTAGAATTCTATGACGGTTTCTATCGGGAGCTCGAGACGCTGCTCGAAGACGCCTATCAAAAATGGGGCAAATTCATCGTCATCGATATTCATTCCTACAGCCATCAGCGGGCGGGAAAGGACAAAGAGTTCGCCCCTGTGGACGTTAATCCCGAAGTAATCATCGGCACAGGCAGCCTGGACAGAAATCGCTGGGGGCGCGCAGTCGATCATTTTGTTCAGGAATTGCGCTATTTCAATTTCTTAGGCAGAAATCTCGACGTCCGTGAAAACGTCAAATTCCCCGGCGGAAATATGTCTAAATGGATTCATAAAAACTTCCCGAAGAAAGGCTACTCCATCTCGATTGAGTTTAAGAAATTCTGGATGAACGAATGGACTAATGAAATTTATACCGAACAATTCGAATATATCAAAAAAGCTTTGAAACACACAACTGTAGGGCTTTTAGATATTTTAAAATAAAATCTCGCAGGAGATCCGATGAACCCCAGATTTTACGTTTTCATTTCGTTTGCGCTTATACTTCTTACATCCCAAATTGTTTTCTGTCAATTCGATGAACCGTTCACGCCCGATGAAAAAACCATCGGCATTTGGCGTATGGACGAAAGCGAACCGGACTGCCTTCTGACCGCAGAATACGATCTGGGCGAGGAGTGCATGGTCAACGATATTATTCAAACATCTGACGGCGCCTATCTAATATGCGGCGGACGGGAAGCGCAAAACGACCCAAGAAGGATGTTCCTGCTGAAAATCGCTCCCGATGGAACTGAAATTTGGCGAAGGTATTACGGTTTTCAAAACTTTTCATACATTCAGAGCGTGGTTGAGCTCCCCGATGGTCAACTTGCTTCCGTTGGGAAAGTAGAAGGTGGCGTAGAAACACGCGATGACGGCTATATTTTATTTACGGCTTCCAATGGTGATAGTATTGATTTTCAAGCGTATGGCGGCTTTTGGGATCAAATATTCAATCACATTTTCTATTTAAATAATCGACTGTATGTTTTCGGAATTAATCTTAATCGAGAGCAGAATATTTACGATTTTTCAATGTTTATCAGCAACCAGAACGGAGACAGCCTTGGATGGCATAATTTCGGTATTGGCGCGACGCTAAGATTGAACGACGCAGAACAATGTCCGAATAACGACTTTTTATTAGCCGGCTGCACTGAAAATGAAAGGAATGAACTTGAAGCTATTATCATGCGCGTCGATCCACAGGGCGAAATCGTCTGGGTCAGGAACCATAGATTCGATCTCGCAGAGAACTATTATCTAGATATAATAACCGACCATGACTACATTTTCTGTTTAGGTCTGCGCGCGTACGATCCACCGCGTGAAGATCAAACCTATCTGGTTCAATTAGATTCCGACGGTCGAATTATTACCGAATATGCGCTTGGCGAAGAACCGCCGGTTATGGGTTTTAACCTTTGTAAAAATAATGAAGGCGATGTTGTTTTTACCGGATTAACGCAACGCCAGGAGAATTCTCCCATCTCGTGTTTAGTCATTGTATCGCCGTTTGACCGATCCGTCCAAACAATCGGATTTGACTGGGAGGGGGAATACCGATTTACGTCCGTTGCCAGCAACTTGAATGATACTTATGCGCTCGCCGGAACAAAACAAAGCGGCGAAAACAATCGATCATTATGTTATCTGCTGACAGATTCGGACCGGGCTTTTACAGCCGATGCATCCGGCAATCGAATGCACGGAACTATAATCGGCGAAGCGGCGGTCAGCGACGACGCCCAATTCGGAAACGCTATGGAAATCGACCGGGAAAATGGCGGATACATGCAGATCCGTAGAAACGCTCCCTTTCAAAGACTGCGGGAGTTTTGCGTCGAGTGCTGGATTAAGCCGGATCCGGAACCGGAAGAACCATGCGCAGTTTTAGCGAAAAAATCCGATATCCATCCTTATGATTTCCAAATTCTTCTCGATCCGACAAGCCGAAACATCGGCTTTATGATGCGATTCGCGGATGAAAATAAATGGCTTTTCGCAGGCGTCGATCTCGCTGAGGATCGATGGGTATATATTGCCGGTTCGTATGATAAGCATAGGATGGGATTGTCTATCGACGGCGAATTAGCCGATTGGATGTACGTCGGCGAACCAATCGATTTCGGCTGGGGCGATTTTCTGATCGGCGGCAATGAAGCGGACGCCGGCGGCGAATTTCAATATTACGGCTTAATCGACGGCGTTAAGATTTCAGACAGCATCCCGGAATATCTCCACGTCGCAGGAAACGAACCGCCTCTCCCCCGCTCTTTCCGATCGCTGAGCGTTTATCCAAATCCATTCAACGACAGGCTGACGATTCATTATTCGATCAACCGGCATGAAACGCTTTCTCTGAATATTTTCGACGTCGATGGAAGGAAAGTAAAAACAATAACACATGGCATATTCGATCCCGGCTCGCACAGAATTAACTGGCAGCCCCAGAATCTGCCGTCAGGCTGCTATTTTATTTTGCTGCAGGGCAATGATTGGAATTCAGTTATTGAAGCAAAGTTCGTGAAGTAATTATGAGAGCTTGCAGACGCCCTCGTCTGCAAGAACGAGACGCTTTAGGATAAAAGGGAAAGAGATTGCAAACGCCCTCGTCTGCAAAAACGAGACGCTTTAGGATAAAAG
>CAZWOY010000158.1:0-8373 GCA_964635255.1 uncultured bacterium | reverse complement strand
AGTCTGCTAAAGGCAGACTCGCAATGACACTTTTTTCTGCACGTAGTAATAATCGCCTACACCACCCCTCCCTTTTTCAGCCCTTCAATCCTATCTCCGCTAAATCCAAGGACTTCCTTGAGGATCTCATCCGTATGCTCACCTACCAGAGGCGGATGCCGGCGGATTCTTCCCGGGGCGTCGGAATACTTGATCGGGACGCCGCATAGTTTCAGGCTGCCGATGGTCGGGTGCGGGACTTCGGCGACCATATTGCGGCGGAGGATCTGCGGATCGTGGAACAGCCGCTCCATGTTGTTGACCGGCCCGCAGGGGACTTTTGCCGCGACCAGGATTTCCGTCCATTCGTCGCAGGTCTTCTCTTTCATCCGCGCGGCGACCAGCGGCAGCAGAAGGTCGCGGTTCTCGACGCGTTTCGGATTGGACTCGAAACGCGGATCGTCCAGCCACTCCTCTTTCCCCAAAGCCTTCGCGAAGCTCACCCACAGCTTTTGATTGGCGGCGGCGATGGCGATCGGATGATCTTTGGTTTTGAAAACCTGATAAGGAACGATCGACTCGTGCGCCGTTCCCCAGCGGCGGGCTTCCTTGCCTGCGACCAGGTAGTTGCTGGCGATGTTGGCGAGACCCGACGCCTGAATGTCGAGCAGGCTGCAGTCGATATACTGCCCCTTGCCCGACCGCTCCCGCCAGAACAGCGACGCCATGATCGCGCCTGAGGCGTGAACGCCCGTCAGCACGTCCGTAATCGCGACCCCGACTTTGCACGGATCGCCGTCGTGTTCGCCCGTAATCCACATCAGCCCGCCGACCGCCGACAGCACCATGTCGTATCCCGGGCGGTCTTTGTAGGGACCATCCTGCCCGTAAGCCGTGATCGAACAATAGACCAGCCGCGGATTGATTTCGCTCAGCGTTTCGTAGTCGATTCCAAATTTTTTCATTAGCCCCGGCGTAAAATTCTCGACAAAGACGTCGGATTTTTTCGCCAACTCTTTCACCAGTTCGATTCCTTCGGGCTTCTTCAGATCGATAGCAATCGACTTCTTATTCCGGTTGCAGCATAGGTAGTACGCGGCTTCTCCGCCTGCAAACGGCGGTCCCCAGGTGCGCGTGTCGTCGCCCACTCCGGGGCGCTCCACTTTGATAACTTCCGCGCCAAGGTCGCCTAAAACCATTGTGCAATGCGGTCCGGCAAGTATCCTCGACAAATCGAGAACGCGGATTCCTTCCAGCGGCAGTTCATGCTTAGCAGCTTCGGTCAATTTCTGTTCCTCTCCGGCTTGTATTGAAAAATCCTGTTTTTTACAGCGCTTTTATTGTAAATTGTAATCAAACACGGCGCGTTTGCCAACAATCGCAAGGTTAAAAAGCAGCAGGAGTGCAATTAGATCGGTATTTCTTCGAGCGACATACAGGGCTACGTCTTAGCCGGGGGCTTCAGCCGGCGGATGAAAACGGACAAACGGCTGCTGAAGCTAAACGGGACGACCTTTGCTAACCGGGCAAGGAACCTTTTGCGCAAGGTTTTAGACGCCGAGCCTCATTTCGTAGGCAGCAATCTGAATGGCATAATAACGGATTCGGAATACATCCTGCAAGACGCCGCTGAACACAAGGGACCGTTAGCCGGCTTGGTCGCGGCTCTGGAGCATTGCACGGCGGAGTGGGCGCTGATTGTCCCGGTCGATATGCCCGCGCTCGCGCCGGAGACGCTGCGCAAACTGTTCGCCGCCGCGGACGAACGCTGCGACGTAGTCAGCCTTTCAACCACCCCGGAACCGGAGCCGTTTTTAGCCTTGTACCGGACGTCGAGAAGACAATTCTGGCGCGAACAATTAGACGGCGGCAGGCTCAGCGCGCGGGACGGGATTCGGAAACTAAGGCGCCAGGTTGTGCAGGTCGAGGCGCGGGAGGCGTTGAATGTGAATACGCCGGAGGATTATCGGAGGTTGAAAGGGAAAGGATAGTCAATATTATCGTCGCATTTTTGGATTTATCAAGATACGTTAAGAAGATGCGGTGTGATGGGCAGGAAGTGCGAAAGTTTTAAAGTGCGAAAGTGCGAAAAAAAATACGTTTAACAAGGCGGAACCATGGAATTATTTTCAGTTTTTATGATATTGGCGTTTGTTATGTTTCCAATATGCAACGTATTTTTTGCGAAAAACAAGTCTCGGCGTAAGGACGGTGGGCAGCAGCCAACAAGTTTTGTTTCCTTATGGTAAATGAAGAAAATTAGCCGGTGCAATTGTTTTTCAATATTGACATTATCTTAATTGATTTCTATTTTATCTTTATCTTTGTTAGTCGTCAGAGGAATGGATAATGATTACAGCGATTCGCTACAATACATTCAAAAGCCTTGTCGATGCGGTTCTACCGTTAGAACCGCTGACCATTTTGATAGGAACAAATGCGAGCGGAAAGACGAATACGCTGGAAGGACTTATCGTATTGGCTTCGCTCGCTACAAAGGCTGAAATCAGTCAAACGCTGTCTGCAGGCGATATTCGGGGCGATGCGAACAGCTGCACTCCATTTGGGAAGAATAAGTTCTCTTTAGGATGCGATTTTGAGTCGCCGCTAACGGGATCGGAATACCCGCCTTTTTGCCGTTATGAAATAGAGATTGAGAATTACGACATTCCTTTGATTTCCAGCGAACAACTTAGATTTTATAAAAAATCAGACAACGATGGAGAAATATTTCGAAATCCGCCTATATATGCGACAAAATCCCCACCGCACACACAGATTCACTCAATTGAAGCTCAAGTTGATAATTTTGCCAAAGGAGGAGTAAAACCCGGGTATAGTTTTAACGCCAGAATTCCGATTCTTTTTGATTTATTGACAACGATTGCGCCGGATTTTGAAAAACGGAAATATCAGCAGTCGGCAACTGCGATAGATCATCACAAAAAGATTACTTCCGATTTGCTTACCTCCTTTTCTTCGATTTTAGTCGTTGATCCCAAGCCAGACGCTATCCGCGATTCAGGTTATGTCTCGAAGAAAACCGACCGTATGGATAAAAACGGCTGCCATTTATCGGGAGTTCTCTACAATTTATTGCAGGATTCTGATAAAAAAGATGCAATTGAAACAGTCCTGCGCGAGCTGCCTGAACATCAAATTATTAAGCTGGATTTTGAGGAAACCTCGCGCGATGAGGTTTTATTGGTTGTACAAGAACGTTTCGAGGATGAGTCGCGAAAAGTTCCTTTAAAACTTTTATCCGATGGAACGGTGCGTTTATTGGCGGTTTTGGCTTCGGCTTTTTCCATTCCCGAAGGCGGATTAATGGTTATCGAGGAGGTGGATAACTCGCTTCATCCAAGCAAAGTCGAACGCTTGCTGCAATTACTGGAAGATATCGCCAGGAATAATAACATCCGTCTGCTTGTCACGAGCCACAATCCAACTCTCATGGATGCGGTAAAACCCGAAAACCTGCGAAATGTCGTGCTGTGCTACCGCGAAACCGAAACAGGATATTCGAAACTGATAAGAGTGACCGATATCCCCAACTGTCCTGAATTGTTAGCCAATGACTCTTTAGGAAGCGTCGTCAGTAAACGAGTATTGGAAAAGAATCTGAAAAAAACGATGAAAGACCGTTATGACGAACGGCAGCGAAAGCTAAAACTATGGAAAGAACGAATGGGAGCGTAGATATGCGCACAATTCATATTATCGATACCTCCGTGTATCTTGTGATATTAAAAGTTCCAAATCATTATACCGAAGATCAATTCAGAGATACATCGGAAAAGCTGACGCAATACGTGTATAATAATGATTATCTTCTGCTCCCCTTTGGCACAATAATCGAAACCGGCAATCATATCGCAGATTCACTGAATGGCAGGCGCTATGGTTTAATAAAAAAGTTTATTGCAGACATTAAAGCGGCAATCCACGACCAAACGCCCTATCAACTTTGTGGAATTCCGCAAGTGAAAAATACAAACGCTCAGATCTTGCAGTGGTTGGAAACGTTTCGGGATTATGCCCAAAGCGGGGCGAGTTTTGCCGATTCTATGTGCATCCATGCTTTCAATGAGCAATGTAAAATGTATCCTTATGATCGGGTGCGCATTTGGACTTATGATCGGGATCATTTGAAGGGGTATGACTCGCGACCGGATTCTGTTTGAATATTATTTTGATTGTCAGTTTGGAAACGACTGAAAAACTTAATGGCAAAATATTGCCGATGAACACTGAAAACAGAGGTTAATCGGTAAAATATGTTTTACAATATCGATTTTTCAGTTGCCCAAGTTCCCAGAAAGAAACCGCGCTTTGCAAGCGGTTGGAAGGTTCAGGCTTTCCCGCAATGTGACTCAAAAAATACTTGCAGAGGAAGAACGAGGCTGCCTTAATACGGGGGAATATTGGGATGTGGTGGTTTGCGGGCTGTCTCGATATCGTATTATTGAAATGTTGAAGCAGTATGCGTTCCCACGCGGGAGCTTGGGAATAAGGGAAAAATAACATATGCGCGTTTGATCCTTGGCAGGAATCCAGTGTTTTTATTTCACCTATTTGATATCTATGGAAGGGCGGTGGGTAATCCCAATTCCTAATCTGATCAGCACTAATTAAGTTTCCATAGATTATAAAGCTCTTGGAGAAGATTTTCCTGTCTAATCTTAAGTATATTCGGTTCCCAAATTTGTTTCTGTATGACTTGTGTTGTCAATGAGAATGGTGATATTCCTGTATCTGTAATAAAATACTTTTCTTTCTTTTTTTCGAATTCATAATTATATGCTTGGACATTCTTTCGTTTAGACAGCAGAACAAGATTCGCTAGTCTATGAACCCATTCTTCACGTTGTTCGGGTTTTGGAAACCACTTAATCCACTGACTGTCTTCAGCCGGGTTTTGTGGAAGAACATGCTCTACCGATATCACTGGGTATTCATAGGTAGCTTCTCCACTGGATAAACTTTCGTCCAGACGTAGTAAAACATATTTAACAATAGCTCGCACTTGGTAAATATTTCCAGATAACTGTTCCTTAATTTTATCTTTTTCATCATCAGTAAAATCAATGGACGGAGTTGTTGTTTTAATTACACTTTCCTTTTCAATCGTCTTGAGAAGTCTGGAATATCTTTCAATGCGGTCGTTTACATTAGCACGCATAATCATTAATCCACTGGCGAGTCGTTCTAAGGCTTCGAAAAAAACAGCTAAGTTTGTTGGTTCTGTCTGGTGCTTTGACAAGTAAAGAATCGCTGGTGGAATCCAGTCAAAGTTATCGATCTTGTTCAACCACCGAAGGTTATGGTTAATACGCTTAGCTTGTGGAATCCAGTCAAAGTTATCGATCTTGTTCAACCACCGAAGGTTATGGTTAATACGCTTAGCTTCCTGAGAACCAAAATATTTGGAATGCAGAATCTGTGTATATGCTTCGACCATCGGTGATAGTGTATTATCGATAAATACCTTAGGGTTGTCTTGTGGTTTGATTTCATCTTGGAATTCCTTAAGTATATTTCTAGCTTTCCTCTTAAGTACTATCATGCGGATATGGGAGAAAAAGTCTCTAAAATTATCACGTCCGATGCTATCTTCCATTTGAACCCATTTGTCCGCATATTCGAACGAATCTGCTTTATCAGCAATATTTCCAATAACTTCAGACTTAAGTATATCGGTGGTATATAAATCCATACCCCGATCATTCAGTATCGAAAATATCTTATATGCGGACCCCATATCTGGGGTAGATACGATTACTATTGTGCAGTTCTGATTTAGATATCTAACCATTCCACGCAACTCATCCCGTGAGACATCATTTTTAAGCATACTATATATTTTCTTAGTATTAAGCAGGATGTTTTGCTGTGCGTCGGTTAGGTTTGAGTAATCTATTTCAAGAATTTTATTTACTCCACCTCGGGTTTGTATGTACTTTTGAAAAAATTCCTGATCCTGATGTCTTAGCGATAAACGGTATCTGTCCTTTGTCCCAATTGTTTCGTCACCAATTTCGACTATTCTCCTTTCAACTGCGCCAACAAAATCTCTTTCTGATTTACTCGGTTTATCCCAGGATTGAGCAATCTCTCTGATTACCGAATAAAGAATCGTTAATGTCGTCAGCCTTTGCTGACCATCAACCACTTGAGAATCCGGCATACTTTCTGATTTTATTAGGACAACACTTCCTAGAAAATAAGGTTCTGTATGATCCTGTTTTTCGCAAGATATTCTATAAGCATTAAGTAAATCATCTACTAATGCACTCGCATGATCGATACCCCATGAATATGGACGTTGATAGTGTGGAATCTTGAAATTGAAGTTATCACTGAAAGCTCTGTGAACTTCATAATCTTTTCCAGTGATTCGATAGTTAGGCATTTTCTATTCCTCTTATGTTTTACTTAGAACCTTTCTTATCCATGCTCCATGCATGAATTACCCTAAGCTAGGAAAACTCATCTCAAAAATCAAGTAAAATGTGGTGAGATACAAAAGCGAGGAATAATTAATTAAATTTGTGAATAGTCAAATCAGATTTTTATTTACAATCTCCTGCGTAGGAATTCATACCTCACTAATCAGCGCAAACATTTCACGTTCCAACCTTCCGCGTAGGGATGATGAACGCAAAACCACCCGCGTAACATATCTATTTCCTCGCTAATTCTTTTTTATCTTCCTCGAAGTTCTGTAACGCAAATCGATTGCATTTTCCAATATCTCCGGTTTGTCAATAGAGAACGATGGTTTTGAACTAAGGCTCTTCAATTTATTAATGCGTTCCCCCGGCTGCCTAAGATTGAGATAGCAAAAAGTTATTTGGAATAGAACTCCGCCTTTACTTCCTTCTCAAAATGCTTGCGCGAGGAATATAACGCCCGGAATCTGCCTCGCAATATATACTTTCCTTTTGGGAGCTGTTTACCTGGTGTAAATTTCTCAGGCAGTTGAATTTTGCCTTGGTCGTAGGATAAGCCTTCCGGGATTTCCATCGCCCATGACAGGTGGTTGGAGCCTGCGTCGAACCGGCGGTTTTTTACGATATGGACGATTGTCCTGTCGAATTCGTCCAGAAGATCGACGTTGCCTAAAGCCGGTTCGGTTAGATAGAAATCTATGTCCAAATCCCGCCAGATCGAATCTATCCGCGTTTCGGCCCTGAAATTCCGAACATCGACCGCCACCCAAAGGTACTGCGCTCCCGCGCGCTCTGCGACGAACAATTGACCCAGTTTCCGGTTTAAGCCGATCCCGCGAGGCTGGTCAAACTCAAAGTCGCCGCTTCCGGGTTTGCCGAAACTTGTGAGATGGTTCAAATCGCGGTCGAATTTATGGATGCAGCCGTTGTTCTTATCCGTGACTAAAATCTGGCTGTGATAGTCGATTACGGCGTAATTGAAATATATATCGTTCATCGGTATTATGCCGGCTCGAATCGTTTTGACAATTTCTCCGCTAAATTTCACTTTATTTATCCGTTGGTGCATCGAATCGATGACGACCGCGAAGGCGTCTTCGCGGTAATACGCCCAGGTTTCATCGGGTCCGATTACGGCTATTCCGTCCGGTTCGATAAAATTTTGCCAGACGTCCAATACATCGCCATCCGGATTAAAAACTGTGACTCTTCCAAGAGCGGCGTCCGTTACATAGACAGCGCCGCGGGTATTTATCGCCACGCCGCGCGGATCGATAAATTGACCGGCGCCGTCGCCTGTTTCACCTATAAATTTTTTAAATTCCAACTTGCTTTTAGGATTATAAAGATGCGCCACCCGGGCGTTTCCCCTATCCGCTACAAAAACATTCCCTTTCCGATCTGCGGCGATTCCCCAGGGCTTGTTGAATTTTACATGATGAACCTCTAAGCCGTATATGCCTATGCCGAACATGGAGGTGTTATATATGATGTTATTTTCACCGGAATTCACGCCATAAACAGTAACTTCGTCATCATCGCCTTTATCGTTCGGATCGTCCCATGATTCCAGTTTCGCGCAGGCTAATCCCTGCGGGTTGTTAAATTTGGTTTTATTGCCGGCGAATATGCGCAGCTTAAGGGGCGTCGCTTTTCTGACTCCCCAGGTATGTTTCCAGGGAGGGTAGATAAAGGATGTGTTTTCGGCGGTAAATGACGTTGTGAGGCAGAGTAAAATCAAAATCACAACTGTTTTATTGGTGATTTTCTTTTTTTTCTTGTTGCATTTAATGTTTTTTGTTTGCATATTATTAAAATACGGAAGTAAAGTTAGAAATTCAATAAATCAATAAGCGCTTCTTATTCTTGGGAA
Organism: uncultured bacterium; assembly: GCA_964635255.1. Lineage (GTDB taxonomy): Bacteria > Electryoneota > AABM5-125-24 > Hatepunaeales > Hatepunaeaceae > CAZWOY01. The sequence goes on along the minus strand of CAZWOY010000158.1, from coordinate 69 downwards.
AATAGAATTTTGGCATTATCGCATTGAGTGCGCGCTTCAGCGCGTACCGGGCGTCTCATGCGCGCTGAA
>CAZWOY010000157.1:0-8378 GCA_964635255.1 uncultured bacterium | reverse complement strand
TCCTCATCAAGCGGATTCCGTGAGATGGCGACTATTTTATGCACATAGTAGTATCTACGGGATTATCGAGTGAACATAGCATTTTTAAATTTACAACACAACAAAGACTGGGGCGGGGGCGAGAAATGGACGATCGTATCGGCTAAGGGATTGGCTGAGAAAGGTCATAATTTAACGGTATTCGGCAGGTACAACTCCTTCATGGTCGAACGCGCTCATAAGCTGGGGCTGGGCGCGGTTCCTGCGCCCGCAGGCAGCGACTATGCGCCGGCGACGATCTGGACAATGGCCGCCGAGTTGAAAAAACGCAAGATCGACGTCCTGGTTGCGCACCATAACAAAGACGCCCGCACCGGCGGCGTTGCGGCGAAGATGTTAGGCATTCCGGTCGTTTTCAGAAATGGCTTTCCGATAATCCATGACAACATCAGGCACCGGCTAACAGCTAAATTCTGGGACCGAATTCTGACCTGTTCGCAGCGGATCTGCGATTTTTACGAAAAGAACCGCTGGTTCGGTTCGGACGTCATCGACGTGATCCCGAACGGCATTGAAATCCCGGAAGACGACTCGAAATGGACGCATCTAAGAAAGGAATGGTTCGACGAAGACGACATTTTGTTAGCCGTCTTTTCCGGCAGGCTGACTTCGGTCAAACGACCGCTCGACCTGCTGAAAATATGGCGCGGCTTAGGCGCGAACAGCAAGTGGCGACTGATGTTCATCGGAACCGGACATTTGCATGAAGAGCTTAAAGAACGGGTCAAAGAACCTGAATTCTCAAATCGCGTGAAAGTCATCGGTTTCAAAGAAAACGCCCACAAACTCATAACCGCCGCCGATCTCGCCGTCCTGCCGTCCACTGAGGAAGCCATGCCCAACACGCTGATGGAATCGATGGTGCAGGGCGTAGCTGCAGCCTCGACTCCGGTAGGCGACATTCCCTACCTGTTCAACCAAGGCAAAGCCGGCTGGATTCTACCGGTAGGCGACGTCGACGCCTGGGTAAAGTTCCTTAAACGCCTCGAGCAGAATCCAAAAGAAATTGTTGAAATGGCGGAAGCCGGTAAGAAATGGATTCGGGAGGAGTTTACTTATGATAAGATGATCGGGAGGATTGAAGACAGTTTGAAGCGGGCGATGGAAGGGCGGCCGGGGGCGACTCATTCAGGGACGCGTTGAACCGGCTGAATCTGGATATTAACAATCGCTTTATAAAACACGATTTCACGCTTTACTTTTGCCGCTTCCTCATTTATCTTATGCCTGATTGCTGTTTGCCTCAGCGGCTGTAACGCAATGGCAGCGTGCCAGCTTCCCAAGCTGGATGTTGCGGGTTCGATCCCCGTCAGCCGCTCAATTTGCGCAGGGACGCCTGGTTTGGCGTTCCTGCTTTTAATTTGTTTACTACGGTTTTTGAATCCGATGCCTTTGCCCTTAGTCGTCATTGTCGGTCGTCCCAATGTGGGCAAATCGACGATCTTCAACCGGATTATCCGCAAGCAGGCTGCGGTCGTCGATCCGACTCCCGGAGTGACTCGCGACCGCAATTACGCCGAAACGGAATGGAACGGCGTACGGTTTACGCTCGTCGATACCGGCGGCTACCTGCCCCCCGGACACGGCGGCGAATTAGCCGCGGCGGTAACCGAACAAACCTTGATCGCCGCCGATCAAGCGGACGTCGTTCTGTTTGTGATCGACGCCATGAGCGGAGTAACCGACGTCGATCGAGCGCTGTCGAAAATAGTGCATCGCAAAGGAACGCCCGTGCTGTATATCGCCAACAAAATCGACGACTCTTCGCAAATAGCTTTAGCCTATGAATCGACCGGCTTGGGCTTAGGCGATCCGGCGGCGGCTTCAGCGCGAACCGGCTATTTATTCGCGGAGATGTTGGACGAGCTGGTCGATAAAATCGAAGCTTTAGGCAATACTTCCGAACCGCAGCCTGTCGAAGAAGAATTAGCGCTCGCCGTCATCGGCGCGCCGAATACAGGCAAGTCTTCGCTGGTCAACCGGCTCTCCGGGGACGAGCGCATGGTCGTCTCGGATATCCCCGGGACCACGCGGGACGCTATCGATTTGATCATAAAATATCACGGCAAATCCATCCGGCTGATCGACACGGCGGGACTGAAAAGGAAAAGATTCGGGCAGAAAGGGCTTGAATTCTACATGACCCTCAGATCGATCCGGGCGATCGAGCGCAGCGAAGTCGCGGTCGTTATGATCGATGCGACGCAAGGATTTACGCAAGGCGATTTTAAGCTGATTAACCAAGCCGAAGACGCCGGCGTCGGAATCATCGCGGCGATTAACAAATGGGACGCAATCGAAACCGGTCCAAAAAGCGGCGATGAATGGCTGGCGGAGTGGCGCAGAAGAATGCCGGCGCATAACTGGATACCGCTGGTATTCATTTCAGCTCTGACAGGACAGCGGGCGATTAAAGTCATCGAATACGCGCTCGAAGCCAAAGCTCAGCGCGAGAAGCGAATTCCTACGCCGGAATTGAACGAAACGATCGGCGCGATCCTGAAAATGAAACCGCCGCCGGCGGTCAAGGGCAAAGTAATAAGCTTTAAATATATAACTCAAGTTTCGACGGCGCCGCCGCATTTCCGGTTTTTCGCGAGCCACTGCCACCTGATCCAGAAACCCTACCGGCGGTTTATCGAAAACCAGATTCGCAGTCGCTACGGTTTTACCGGCGCTCCGCTCCGATTGTCATTCAGGGGGAAATAAGGATTTTGCGCAGCTTATATTACTCAGGTCATAAAAGGATTTAAGTAGGGCGGGCGTCTCCGCCTGCCAGTTTGAAATGCAATAAACTTAGCCGGGAAGCGATCGCATTCCGGGACGTCCTACCTCATTAGGCGAAGGGGCGAGGTTGACGCCTTCTTCTACAGCAGATCTAAATCCATTGCACAATTGGACTCGCTATATTATCTTATAAGTTTATGCAGCAAAAATTCATTCAAAGTGAGATTTAACATAAAGCGTTTAATATGAAAGCATTACGTGTAAGAAACGGCAGATTGATGCTGGAAGATGCGCGCAAGCCGGAATGTTCTGAGACGGAAGCATTGATTAAAGTTGACAAGGCAGGCATTTGCGCTACCGATATCGAGATCGTCAAAGGCTATATGGAATTTAAGGGTATCTTGGGTCACGAATTCATCGGAAAGGTAGAACTGTGTGAAGCGACGCCCGAACTTATTGGGAAGCGGGTAGTCGGTGAAATCAACTCAGGCTGCGGCTATTGTGAATACTGTAAAAAAGGCTTAGTGCGTCATTGCCCCAACCGGGACGTACTTGGCATTTCGGGTAGGGATGGGGCGTTTGCAGAATATGTAACGCTCCCTGCCTGGAATCTGCATGAAGTCGAGGAATCGATCGACGACAATTCGGCGGTCTTTATCGAACCCCTTGCAGCCGCTACCGAGATACTCGAGCAGGTGCATCTGCCGCCTTCTCAACCTGTGCTGGTGGTCGGCGACGGGAAACTGGCGCACTTGATTGTCCGGATCTTAGCCCGAGATCTGATTACGGTCGAAGTAGTCGGAATGTCGGAACAGAAAGTAAGACGGATGAAAGGATACGTTTCCAAAGGATACCTCAACGCTCCCCCGCCGGGGCGGAAATATCCGGTCGTCATCGAAGCTTCGGGATCGCCGCGAGGTTGGAAAACGGCAGTCGAAGCCGTCGATCCGCGAGGAACGATTATCCTTAAATCCACTTACGCCAGTATGCTTAAGTTTAATCCCGCCTCTCTGGTTGTGAATGAAATATCCGTCGTCGGATCGCGCTGCGGACCTTTCCAGCCCGCTATTACGGCTTTAAAGACCGGATTGAAGGTCGCCGACCTGATCGACGCCGAATTTACTCTCAGCGATTGGCATGAAGCGTTTGAAACTGCCCAGAAACCGGACACTATCAAAGTACTGCTTACGATGGAGCGGTCTTGATCGGAAACGGATCTACCGGCGTCATCCAGCATCCGATATCAGTTGAGACAGAATTCGATACCGGGGAATGGGAGTCATTTTGGAAAACCGCGGTCAACGGGACCTTGTTCCACTCGTTGAAATTCTTATCCTACCATCCCAAGGATCGATTTAACTCACACCATCTCGTTTTCAGGCGCAAAAATAATTTAGCAGGAATACTGGCGGCGGCGATTATCGATGAAAAAGACGGCTCGCGTTCGCTCGTTTCGCATCCCGGAGCTTCCTACGGGGGTCCTGCGTGGTCGAAAGACCTGCAGTACAGGCATTTAGAAGCCATAATCGCTGCGTTAGCCAGGCATGCGAAAACCGAAAAATTAGACCGAATCATCCTGACGCCGCCGCCGATCATTTATAACCGTTATCCCGACCAATCGCTTCATTTCGCGCTGATTCGAAACGATTTTAAAATTATCCGCACCGAACTGACTCAGGCGGTGGGTTTGGATTTCGAAGAGGATCGACTGCTCGACGCCTTTGTAAATAAAACCCGAAACGCCTACCGGCGAGCCGCGAAACTTGGTTTAGCCTTTCGCATTATCGAATCTCCCACGCAGGCGGAGCTCGATAGATTCTGGGAAATACTGGTCGAAAACCGCGCCGGATTAGGCGTTGTTCCGGCTCATAGCTTAGAGGAAATCAAACGGCTGCACCAACTCGTCCCGGAGAATCTGATGATGGCGGTCATCGAACAAGACGGCAAGATCATCTCAGAAATCTGGAACTTTCTCTGCAACGGTCACTGCGTTCTCGAATTCTATATGGCGCACCAGGAACCTTATCAAAAGCTTAAACCGGTACCGTTCCTCACTTATCACAGCCTGTTATGGGCTAAGCGAATGGGTTTTAAATACTTCGATTTCGGCATTTCATCGATCTGGGGAGATCCGACCTGGGGATTGCTCAGGTTTAAGGAAAATTTTAACGCCAAACACTATTTGAGGCAGACTTATCAGGTCGAATTAAATGGGAAATAAGGGCGAAAGGGCGAAAGGAAAAAAGGAAAAAAGCGGTAATTCCAAAGGATTTTTTACCTTTTTGCCTTCCGGCTTGCTCGCCTTTGCGCATCGCGTTTATAACAGATTCATTTCTAAACGAATAATTCAGAATAAAATCGGCGGATGGTTTGAAGTCGATTGGAAAAAAAAAGCGTTTCAGTCGGATGATAAAACGTGGTTAAGAACTTATGACGAATCCTGGAATCACTGGGCGGAGCAGGATCTTAGCGAGCTTGATATTCAACGAATAAGGGCGCTTATACCCCAAGGTTCAAGTCTGCTCGACGCCGGCTGTGGCGATGGGTATTTGCTTGAGAAATTGAAAGACAAGGTCGATAATGCCGCCGGCGTTGATTTGTCAAGCGTCGCATTAAAAAAAGCCGCCGAAAGAACCGGCGTTAACGTTCGATATGTCCAGTCTTTTTTAGAATCCATGCCTTTTAAAACCGGTTCATTCGATATTGTAGTTTGCGCTCATACATTAGAGCATGTTCGGGACTTGAAAAAATCCGTAAACGAACTAAAGCGCATTACCGCTAAAATACTGGCTGTGCTTGTTCCGGTTCAGGAATACCGGCTCTACACAGAAGATTATCAACTTCACTTCTTTCGGGAAGAACAGGATCTCCTGGAATTGTTTAATATTTCCGGCGCTGAGTGCATAAAATACAGCAATTCCGGCGCCGATGGCAAATACACCGGCGAAGCGCTGTTATATATCGGTCGTCTCAAAATGGATAACTTGTGAAGGCTGCCGTTGAAAACAAAGTTTTAGCTGTTATTTTCGTTGCTGCAGTAATTACTCGCGCCGCGATTGCGATTTTGACTCCGCTTTATCCGGAAACAGGAATCATCCCCGGTTACAACGATGAACCGCTGCATCTACACTATGTGAAACATATCGCCGAACATAAAAGCCTGCCGGTATATCAGCCAACCGGAATAGACAGCGTAGATCATCCGCGCGCCGAATTTGTTCAATGTCCGCTTTATTATATAATTGCCGCTCCTGTTTACAGCTTTTTCGAAATGGTAAAAATGGGCTGGGGACTATACGGAGTGCGTTTTCTGTCCATTCTATTCGGAATTGCCGGGGCGTTTTTTGCAGCTCAATGCGCTTCGGTGTGGCTTCATCGAAAACCGGTGAAAAATGCGGTTTTGCTGGCAATGCTGCTTGCTCCCAATGCCATCGTCTTCAGTTCGCTGGTTACGAACGATTCGCTGTTGATTTCCGTTTCAGCTTTGTTTCTTTTAACCCTGATGATGCTCAGAACCGGCAATGCGGGCGTTGTTATGCAGATAATAACTGGAATAGCGCTGGCGGCGGCAGTATGGACCAAGTTGTCGGGTTTAGTTTTAATGCCGCTGCTCTGGTTTGCGGTCGATCCGAAAGACCGGTTGAAAGAAATGTGGTTATCGCGCTTCAGAGTCGCCGCTGCATTTGCGGTTTCCATCAGTCCGCTTGTGATATGGAGCCTCATTCACTACAACCATATCTTCCCGGGACTTGGAACTCCGATGCAGGATCAGTATTTGCCCGAACAAGCCGTCGGAGTTGCCGGCGGCGCGGTTCACCATCCGGTTATGGCGGTGAAGATATTTATGCGAACGGCTGCTCAGCCTTATCTTGAGCTATGGGGGACGAGCGTTGAGAAGACAACCGCCGTTCTCTGGCTGACAATCTGGGGATTCATGTTTGCGTACGGAACTATGAGAAGTTTCACAGACAGATGGCGGAATTTGCCCTTGTTTTTTGCTATTGTATTAATGGCAATAGCCTTCACGCTGCGCGGATTTATAAATTTCCAGGTGGAATTCAGGCTTTTCGCTCCGGTTTTCGTTTCATTGGCTTATTTCACCGCAGTCACGACAGAACGATTCAAGATCCCGGTTTACGTTCAAGCGGCGTTGTGGATTCTGCCGATGGCGGCGTTTTTTTAAGTCTTCTACGCTTTTGTCAGAACGGTTTTGGAATTTGGTTTTTACTGGATAATAACGTTCCGCGCGCAGTCATTCCAGCGCTTTATTTCATCATAATCAACAACATTTTCGCACCGCTCTCGGTGTTTAGCGCATGTGGAATATTCTCAGGCATTTTAATAAAATCGCCTTCGCGCAGCTTATGCACATTGCCGGCGATTGTAATCTCAAGTTCGCCTTCGGGAACATACACGTAGGCGTCGAAAGGTGTTGTATGTTCGCTGATTTCCTGTCCGGCGTCCAAAGCGAACAGCGTCAGATTGTTGTTTGGAGTTTTATGCAGAACTTTGCTGACGATCGAATCCTCAGAGTAATCGATCATGCTCTTCAAAGCGGTTGATTGCGGGTCGTTTTCTTTTGTTTTCATCGAATGCTCTTTTTTGTGCGAAAGAATTTATAAATGTTACGTTTGCCGGTCAATTTTCTTAGTCAAATGGCAAATCGCGGTTTGCAGCCTATATATTTCAGGAGTCAATAAATCATCATTTCATTTGGAATTAAGCTAATTTTACCTTATACTGCCTTTCAAACATAGCAATTCATTTTTATCGGAGGCAATGTTGAGAACATTAGCAATATTTTTAATGTTAGCAGTTTTGCTTGGATGCCAGCAAATCCAACAACAGCAAAATAAGGAGGTCGAACTGAAAACCGACCAAAGCAAAGCCGGTTATTCCATCGGCGTAGATATTGGCAAAAACCTGCAGCGACAAGGTATGGAAGTTGATCCGGATGCATTGGCTCAGGGCGTTATAGATGCGATGGGCGAAGGCGAATTAAAAATGACGGATGAAGAAATGCAAACCGCCATGACAACATTACAAACCAGAATGCAGGAAAAACAGGAGTCAAAAATGGGCGAAAATAAAGCTGAAGGCGAAAAATTCTTAGCTGAGAATAAGAAAAAAGAAGGAGTGACGGTACTGCCGAGCGGCTTGCAGTATAAAGTCATAAAAGAAGGAACCGGAAAAAGTCCTGATGCGGACGATACGGTAGTAGTGCATTACAAAGGCACGCTCACCAATGGCACGGTATTCGATAGTTCTTACGAGCGCGGCGAACCAACCAGTTTTCAGGTTAACCGTGTAATTTCCGGCTGGACAGAGGGCTTGCAACTCATGAAGGAAGGAGCCAAGTGGGAACTGTATATTCCTTCCGATCTCGCTTATGGCGAGCGGGGCGCCGGAGGCGTTATCGGACCTAATGCAACCTTGATTTTCGAAGTGGAATTGATCGAGGTTAAATAAGGATTCAGACGTTTAGCGGCTTTATGAGAATGAGCTTGCAGACGCCCCCGTCTGCAAGTCCCCCACGTTTAGCGGCTTTATGAGAAAAAGCTTGCAGACGCCCCCGTCTGCAAGTCCCCCACGTTTAGCGGCTTTATGAGAAT
>CAZWOY010000156.1:0-8422 GCA_964635255.1 uncultured bacterium | reverse complement strand
TGCCCTACCATTGGCAGGCAGAGACGCCTGCCCTACCATTGGCAGGCAGAGACGCCTGCCCTACTAGGAAATTTATTTTCATGTTTCGCCGCGCCGGCTCGCCGGCATTAATAAGTCCTGTGAAAATAGAACTATCGACAGAGACTCAAAAATTCAAAATAAGACAAAATCCGCGATCATCCGTTGCATCCGCGTCATCCGCGTTCCTATTCCTGTATTATGAAAATAACGTTTCCTTAACTCAGTTATTCCTGCGCAGGAATGACTGAAAAACACATTATCGGACAGTCGGTTTCTCCGGAATGACCGCCCTTGGGCAAAATGTCGAAAAAAGCGCTCGGCCTGCTATCTTGGCAGCCTAACGATCGTCAGCCAGAATTCTTTGATCGATTTTACAACCTTTATGAACTGATTGAGATCGACCGGCTTCGTTATATAGCAATTTGCATGTAAATTGTAGGCTCTTAATATATCCTGTTCGTCTTCCGAAGTAGTCAGGATTACGACCGGTATGCTTTTCAGGCTTTCATCCGCCTTGATTTTCGACAGCAGCTCCCGTCCGTCCATCCGCGGCATGTTTAAATCGAGCAGAATCAATTCCGGGCGCGGTTTTGCTTGATATTTTCCTTCTTTCTTTAAATATGCAAGAGCTTCGATTCCATCTTCGACTACATCGAGGTTAATCGCGAGCTTTACTTCTTCCAGCGCTTCTTCCGTAAGCACAACATCGTCGGGATTATCCTCGACCATCAGGATATCAATCATTCAAAACTTTCCTTTTTGGTATTGTAAAATAGAAAACTGAACCTTTGCCGGGTTCCGATTCAAGCCAAATTCGTCCTCCATGCCGCTCGATGATTTTCTTGGCTAAGGACAAGCCTATCCCCGTGCCCTCGTATTCATCGATAGTATGAAGTCTTTGAAAAATAGTAAATATACGATCAAAATACTGCCTTTCAATGCCTATTCCATTATCAGCGATGGAAAATTTCCAATCTTTTTCCATATCTTCAGCGCCGATGCGGATTTTAGGAAGCGCTTCGGAGCGGAATTTGACTGCGTTGCTGATCAGATTCTGAAAAACCATTTCCAATTGATTCGGATCGGCTTCAACCACCGGCAGATGATCCGATATGATTTCAACGTCGTTATCTTCGATTGTCGATTTCAGGCTGCGTTTTACATATTCGATAATATGATTGCAGTTTATATTTTCAAAGTCTTTTCCTCGCGTCGTAACTCGCGAAAACGATAGAAGGCTTTGGATAAGCGATTGCATACGAAGTGCAGCCGAAGTGGATCTTCTGATAAAATTCCGGGCTTTTTCATCCAGATCGTCGATATATTTTCGCTCTAAAAGCTGCAAATATCCTGAAATGGATCGCAGCGGCTCCTGTAGATCGTGGGATGCTACATACGCAAACTGTTCAAGTTCGGCGTTGCTGCGTTTCAAGGCTTCCAGATACCGTTTCATATCCTCTTCCGCTCTTTTGCGAATTGTGATATCGATGCCGGCGCCGATTAAAAACGCTTTCTCATTTTCGATAAATCTCGCTCCCGTAAAATAATAGGGAATTTTACTGCCTTTTTTTGTTAAAAACTTCGCTTCGACAGTGGCTTCGCCATATTTGAAAACAGCTTTTATTTTGTCAGCGACTTTTTGTTTTTCTTCTTCGTCAAAAAGTTCGATGGGATTAAGTTGTCCTATTTCTTCCCTTGTATATCCTGTAACCGATTCCAGGTTTGTATTCCATTTAAAAAAGACGCCGTTTTTATCGAACATATAGAACACGCTGGGCAGGCTGTTTATGATCGATTCCGAGAATTTTTTCTCAAGTTTAATGATCTCTTCGGCGTATTTCCGCTCGGTGACGTCTATAAACGAAGCCATCATTCCAATGGAATTCTTATGCGAGTCAAGTACGACGCTGGCAGCTACTTGCGCAAAAAATTTTGATCCGTCTTGGCGGATCATGCCCAATTCTCCCGTCCAGTTTCCGGTTGTCTGAACATGTTGAATGGTTTCCAGCGTTTTTTCTTTCGATTCGGTAAAATCAGCGGCTTTCCCGCCTAAAACATCGGACGCCTTTTCATATTTAAAAAGACCGAGAAATGCCGGATTTACATAGGTCAGCTTTCCTTCCAGATCGGTTACGGCGATACCTGCATTTGCTGATTTGATTGCAAAATTTCTTAAATGCAGTTCCTTTTCCATTTGCTTTCGGTCGGTAATGTCGATGGCTGAACCTTCGATATATCCCAATTCCGGATACAGTCTCATCGAATCCAGTATTACTTTGTGTTTTCCCGATTTAGCGATTATTTCGATTTCATAGTTGTACAGCTTCCCTTCTCTTTTTAAGACCTGCAGCATTTCTTTGCGTTCTTCAGGATTTTTCCAGATTCTCAGTACCGGATTAGAGATTAATTCATCCCTTGAGTATTCGAAGATTTCAATCAGTTTCTTATTTACGTCTATTATACCGGATCCATCGATTTTCGAGCGATACATGCCGACTTGGGCGTTATTGAACAGGTTGCGGTATTTCTGTTCGCTCTCGCGCAGTTCGGCTTCGATTTCAAGCTGTTTTTTAATCTGCTTTTCAAGCTGGCGGTAGGATTTTTCTAAATCTGCGGTGCGTTCGGTGACCAATTCTTCCAAGTGATCGCGGTGGTTCCTGAGCTCCTCCTCCATTTGTATTCGTTCCGTAATCGAGATCGAGGTTCCGACGATGCGGAAAAAAGCTCCGGCGTCGTCTTTCAAGGGCGTCAGCGTTGTCAGCCACCAGGTTTCTTTTCCGCTGATGGTTATCATTTCTTCATAATGAATCGTTTTACCCTCATCGAGGCGTCTTTTATAGCGCTCTTTAATTTCTTGTATGGTTTTGCGCGGGATCGCCGGCGATAGTTGGTCGATAGATTTACCGATTATGTTCGCGGCTTTTAAACCGGTCAGTTTTTCATGCGCCGGATTTACGCCTGCAAAGCGCAGCCTTTGTTCGCTGTCGATATCCACGATGAAAACCGGCAGATCGACGCCGTAATAGATGCTCTCAAGAAAGGCGCTTTGATGGGCGAGTTCAAATTCGGCTATCTTGCGTTTAGTAATATCCGAAGCGATTCCACCGAGTCGGAGGGGATTGCCGTCATCGTCGAATACGACATATTTTCGATCGAACAGCCATCGAACTTCGCCGTTCGGGCGCAGGATTCTGTATTCAATTTCTATATTCCCTCTGTCGATTAATTGGTCTGATTCTTTCTTCACCCATTCTCGATCATCGGGATGGACAACTTCCGACCAAATGGCGGGATTCGCCATAAACTCCTCGACCGATCGGCCATAAACTTTCTCCAGCGCTTCGTTAAAATAAATAAACTCGCCATCGAGTTTCGCCGACCAGACTATGTCTTTTGTGGAACTAAGCAAACGCTGAAATTGATTTTCACGTCCGTGAATGATTTCTTCAAACTGATTTTTCTCATTTTCCAAATCTCGCAGGCGTTTTTTGAGACTTGCAACTTCCTGTGCAAGTTCAGTCCGGGATTTATCAGTTTCGCGCATGCGCTACCGCGGGAGAAAAAGTTTAACGAATTTGGCAATCGATCTGCATCTAAAGAATTGCATCGACGGCGTCTAATCCTCACTTAATGAAATAAACAGTTTTAGACCGACAGCGGAAAAGTGCGGGTTACAGTTTAACTAAGTATAACTATATAAGACAGGAATGACAATAAATGAATCGGGTTTCAAATGGTTTGGCTAATGTTTAGAGGCTATGATTGCCAAAAGAGATTATGTGCAGAAAAAAGCGTCATTGCGAGTCTGCCTTTAGCAGACTATGCAATCTCCCAATAGCTTGTAATAGCTTAGATTTCGCAATGCTGTGGATTCTTCGAGAAAATAACTGTTTTATGCGCTTAGTAGTAGCGATCAAAATTTTCTCAGTGTTTATTAAGTTGTTAACAAACGTCTTTTGTATTATATTTTTCAGCGTTACCGATTTAAAAGGGAAACCATGCAAACAGGAATGCGCGAAGAAGTTTATAACGTTCATATTGCGCTGGCATTAGAAAAAAGGGGAATTGTAACTACAGCGGAGAGTATTTTCAGAGTCGGTAAATCCGAGAAATTTCTCCCCGATATCATAGTCGAGTACGAAGGACTTCGAGTTGTAATCGAAGGAAAAGTAAACGAATATTCCCATTCGCAAAAAAAAGTAATCGAACAATCTTACAAGAGACTTGAAAAAGGCGTTGCACATATTGCAGTTGCGCTTTTATATCCACCGGAAATCCGAAAAACGTCCTTCTCCGATCTACCTGAACGTTTAAGCCGCATTCAATTTCAGATAAACGTAATAACCGAATCCGGCGAGTTCGGCTGGATTTCAGGTGGAATCGACTATTTGGCGGATATGATACGGCATGCATTCGACGAATTAATAACCGAAGACACTGTTGCGAAAGCGGTTTCGCTCTTAGAGGAGGGCATTGAAAAATACGCTTCGACCGTAAGCTATTCAAAAACGCTGCCCTCAAGATGCGCCAAAGCGCTTGGGATCAATGAACCCAAAAATACTCTTGAAAGGATGGCGATAAATCGAATATCGGCTCTGACAATTCTGAATGCTATATTATTTCAAGAGATACTCTCAGAAAAAGATAAACGGATCTACAATGTCCGCTTTATGCTTTCCCAGATGGATATTATAAAGGCATATCTGGAACACTGGGATTTTATCCAAACGAAGATAAACTATGTTCCGATTTTCAAAATTACTTCTAATATATTCGCTTATTTGCCTGCCTCAGACGAAGTATATGGAGCGATCGCATATTTATCCGAAAGAGCGATCGACATATCGAGAAAAAAAGCCGCGTTAAAACACGATTTAATGGGTCGCATTTATCATAAATTATTATCGCAGCGTAAATATCTAGGAACTTACTATACATCCGTCCCGGCGGCAACTTTTCTCTTGAAGCTGGCGCTTAATCCTAAGAAATGGGATAAAAAATGGGACAGCTTAAAAGATATCTCCGATTTCAAGATCGGAGATTTCGCTTGCGGAACCGGCACTCTATTAATGTCGGCGTTTGAATCGATAATTGACAATTATATCTTGAAGTGCATATCAAAAGGCAAAAAGCTCCAAATAGAAAAACTAAATAGAATAATAATTGAGAATATGCTGTATGGATTCGACGTGCTTCCTTCGGCATTGCATCTCACCGCCTCAACTTTAGCTATAAAATCCTCCGGCGCTCCCTTCGATAATACGCACTTATACAATCTTCCGTTAGGCGGTCCATATAACAGACTGGGCAGTATAGATTTCTTTATAAATCGCAAAATATCCATTAAAGAGGATTTGTTCGGTTTCGATGAGGAAGAACTGAATCAGGTTACAGGCAAAGGCGACAAGCAAAGAAAATATATATCGCTGCCGAAACTGGACCTATGCGTCATGAATCCTCCGTTCACGAGAAGCGTTGGCGGCAATTTGCTTTTTGGATCGATCGAAGACAAAAGCAGGCGCAAGATGCAGGATAAATTGAAAAAAATCCTGCAAAATGGCGAAGTATTGGCGAACACTACCGCCGGTTTGGCGTCTGTTTTTATTGCGTTGGGAAATATTTCGCTTGACGAGGGCGCAAAAATCGGTCTCGTACTGCCTAAAGCGATTCTTTCCGGAATATCATGGGAAAAATCGCGACGGCTTTTGAGCCGCAATTTTGTCATCGATGTAATTGCCGCAAGCCACGATCCTTTAAAATGGAATTTCTCCGATAATACCGACTTGAGTGAAGCGTTAATAATCGCCACTAAGCGAAAAAATAACAAGAGCAATTATGAATTCGACTGTGTGAATTTCTGGTATAATCCAAGCACGTCTTATGAAGCCATAAGCGCGGCGCAATCTTTACTGGACAACTCCCTGCCAAACCTTTACTCCGATAATCTTGCCGAATCGATTAGAATTGGCAGGAAAAAAGTTGGAGAATGCTGCAAAATAAGCTTTAACGAGATGCATGAAAACTGGATTTTGCCATTTTTGTTTGCTCAGTCGGAGTTAAACAAAACCGCGTACTTTTTGGAAAAAGACAGGCTGCATATCCCCGGAAAGAAAGATAAATACCATTTGGAATTTTTCTGCCTCGAAGATATTGGGCATTTGGGATTTGATCGCAGGGACGTCTATGACGCATTCGAAAAAGTCGATGAAGAAACCGGATTCCCGACATTTTGGAGTCATAAAACAGAGGAATGCGTCGCTATTCAGCAAAAACCAAACGGCTATCTAAATCCTCTTTCCAAAGCGCGGACAAACAGAAAGCTCAGAAAATACTCTGCAATATGGGAAAAATCCAGCAATCTTCTTTTGGCTGAAAGATTTGCCGCGTCAACAAACAGATTAATTACCATTAGGCTGGATCAAAACGTGATCTCGAATGTTTGGTGGAATTTAATTTTGAAAGAAGAATATCTTCATTTGGATAAAGCCATAGCGCTTTGGATGAATTCGACAATCGGCGTCATTTCCGTTTTGCGCTCGCGCGAGGATACGCATGGCGGCTGGATATCGGTTAAAAAACCTTCTTATTCCAAATTAAAAATACCAAGATTCGACCGATTGGATAAGAAGGACGTCGATGCGATCGATGCGCTGTTCGAAAAAGTTAAAAAGGATTCATTTTTAAAACTTAGTGAAATTGAAAAAGATGTTGTAAGATCTGAAATCGATAATTTGTTTGAGGATATTTTTAATTATCGAGACGCCGATATTCTCAGGAAATATTTAGGTCGTGAACCTATCATAACCAATACCCGACTTTGACATAGGAAAACTATCCGCGTCATTTTAATCATTTTAAAACTAAAACTTTCAAGCAGGATAGACCAGCCCGGAATCAATCATCCCGGGCTGAAAAAATCACACTCTCGCGCCTTACGGCAGATTTATACCCAAATCAACCATCACAGCCGCGCCTCCGGTCGTTTCCGGCTTTCCGGGAATCCTCGCCATTACAATCGAGGTCAATCCTATCATTGCGTCCGGTTTAACGGTAACTTTTCCGGTTTGGTCAATTTCACCGACGTCGAACATCTCGAACATCTCGCCGAAATCGCCGAAGCTGGGCATATACCATTCAAACTGAGTAACTCCGGAAAGATGAGTTATCGGTTCATTGCGAACGTTGTAGGCTTTGGCTGTAAACTGAAATTCGCTGCCCTGCTGAACCTGGGCTAAGAAAGGCGTTACGATTACCATCGTATCAGGATAAACCGTAACCATCGAATGACCCGCAATGCCCTTCGCCATGGCTTGAATCTGAGTTTCGCCTATTGCGTGCGCAGTTACCATGCCGTTTGCATCTACGGTCGCGATGCTTTCGTCCGTCGAACTCCAGGCAAAGGACTCCGCCCCGTCGCTTTTGAAGGCTTTGGCGGTCAGTTGAACGCTTTCGTTTCTGAACATATCGACGCCGGACGGATCGACCGTAACGCGAGTTACAGGCAGCTCAGCCTGAGGCATCCCAATTACTAAAATCGGAACTATTACCTCGACGTTGTCTTTATTGGTCGCCGTTACGGTAATCTCAGCCAAGCCCGCTCCTGCAGCGGCAACCTCGCCGTTGGCGTTAACGCTGGCTATGTTGGGATCTGAAGATGCATAGCTGTAAGTCGCCGCGCCATCGGTAAAAAATACCGGCGTCAGCATAATCGTTTCTCCGGTAACCAAAATGGCGGCTGGGGGAGCTACCGCAAAAACTTCGGGAATTGTTATTCTTAAAGGAGCAGTCGCAGTGTACTGTTCTCCGTCGTGAGTAACGGTTGCCGTCACCGTAACAATGCCCTGGCTTTTGACCGTAACTGCGCCGTTTGCCTCGATAGTGCAGACGTCGTTGTTCGAAGTAGTCCAGCCTACCGATCCCGCATTGACGCGCGCGCCTTCGGAATTTACCAGATAAGCCGAATAGGTCAGGCTCGCAGCGGCTTGTACGGAGGTTGAGCCGTTGTTGTTCATTTCGATGGTTTGAGCGCCGTTTTCGATAACAAAAACGTAATCGCTTGATCCGGAAGGACCGCTGGGACCGTTATCATCCCCATCGTCATCGTCCGAACAGCCCATGACGCCGAAAATAAAAACAGGAATAAAAAGCAGGACGGATATCCTAAGTATCTGAGTGAAAATGGTTTTACTCGAAAGCATTCAGAGTTTTCCTCATGTTTGTTGAACTTTGTTTATGTTTGTACTTGTAAAATGTCAAAGTGTTTGCCGCTGCAAAGTTTAAATCCCAGGCGTTTGTAAATACAACACACCGGCTTGCAGACGAGGGCGTCTGCAAGCAGTTATATTGTAAACGCCATTGGTCGGAGCTTGCAGACGCCCTCGTCTGCAAGCCGTTACCCTTT
>CAZWOY010000155.1:0-8526 GCA_964635255.1 uncultured bacterium | reverse complement strand
TCCGTCTAAAACGGACAATTAGAGCTGACTTTTTAACAACAATCTGTTTTAACAACCAAATAAGCTTGATTTTTTAAAATAAATTTAGTATATACATAAGGAAGTAGTTTAAACAGGTTCGATTTTATCGTTTTGCACCGATGCAGAACGATTAAAATATTTTGCAAAAAGAGTTTTGCAAAAACCTCAGTAGTTTCTATAATTGTAGTCACTTATGTTTTAAGGAGTGGCTTCCTTTTACATTTGCGAAAAATAGGAGTTACCATGTTCAGGAAAATCACAGCAGTAATTCTGCTATTTTCGTTTATTGTATCGTTACCTGTTTGTTACGGTTCCGGATTTCAGACTATCCCAAATTCAAAACCGGCTAAACAGCACGAACCAATTCACGATTCGGATTACTGGCGATCTATTGATCCAGCAGAATATAACTATTACACTTTAGATCCCGCTCAGGTTGATACTCTGCAAAATGATTATCCTGAACGTGATCCCATACCTGCCGTGGTAATATATATGGCAGGTCATGGATTGGTTGGAGCAGCCAGCGGCGTAATAGGTTATTTAATTCTTAATTATCCGGATTACGATGCTCAGGGAATTTTAATTGCTGCTGGAACTGGTTTTATCGCTGGTGCAATCAGTGGAGGAGTAGCTTTCGCGGGAATTATAGGAGGAGCTGCCGGTCAACTCTTAAATGAAATCGTAAGCAATGAAGCGTTTCAAGCGCTGCTAAGTAGGGAAATAGAAGGTATTTTGGAAGATTTTACCCAATGGGTGGCTAATCTGGAATTTTGGGATATTTTTAACCCCGGATTGATTACAGGGCGTTTAGAAGACAATCGGGAAAGTTTAGAAGAGCTTGTAGAAAATGCTTTGGATGAAGAAGGATATTTCGGTGAATATGGTGATGAGGAAATTGAGGATGAAATACAAATTTCTTTAACGAATGGAAGAGCATGGATTTATGGAGATGAAGCTGTTTTCAGGGTGACATATACTGATCCAACCGGCAATCCACCTGAAGATGTTCGCTGCGTTGTGGAGGATGAAGAATACTTAATGGATGGGATTTACGGATGGAATATATCCGGTCGTAGATTTGAAACCGAACCGGTAAGTCTCGAAGATGGTCGATATGAATATTATTTCATTGCTGTGGGTGATAACGAGGAAGTGATTGAAACTGATCCAGAGGTTCTGATAATTGATCAGGATGCGCAGCTTGGTGAAATAAATATTACGGTCAGTCCGGATGAATTTGTTTACCAGCCGGGTGAGGAGGGTTTCATTTGTGTAACTTTAACTGATGAAAACGATGATCCGATTGAGGGAGCGGAGGTTATTTTAGAAATAAAAAATATCAACCAATTTAACCAGATCATCGATGACTATCCGGTAGAATGCCAAGAACTTGACCACGGTGATTATCTTTTTGATGACTTTACTGCCCCGTCTCCGGACGAAAGAACAGCTTATTGGGTAGATGTGATTGCTTATAATGAAGGATTCAATCCCGGTGAGGGCCGTGGTGGATTCGTTGTTGATGTTGAAGGGGAGGTGAATGATTTCGAGGAACATATAATTGCCGAGAATTTTGTTGAAGCCTGGGACGTCTATTCGTGCGATATCGATAATGATGACGATACCGATATTCTTGGCGCTGCCTCGCGAGGTGGTCAGATCATGTTGTGGGAAAATGATGGTGTGGAGAACTTCGACGAACACATTATAACCGATAATTTTGTCCGCGCCGTTGCCGTTCATCCGGTCGATTTGGATGAAGACGGAGATGTCGATATTATCGGCGCCGATTTTGAAGCGGATGATGTGAAATGGTGGGAAAACGATGGGAACCTGAATTTCCGCGAACACGGCATTGATGACAGATTTAACGGTGCCCGTTCCATTTTTCCCGTCGATTTGGATGATGATGGTGATATCGACCTTTTAGGCGCCGCCGATATTGATGATGACATTGTCTGGTGGGAAAATGACGGCGATGAAAATTTTGCCAAACACGTGATAGACGGTAATTTTGACTGCGCTCGCTGCGTTCATGCCGAAGACGTCGATTCGGATGGTGACGTCGATGTGTTGGGAGCTGCGTCGCGTGCCGGTGATATCGCATGGTACGAAAACAATGGTCAGGAAGGATTTCAAAAACATATTATCAATGCCAATTTTCCCGGAGCTTATTCTGTTTATGGTGTAGACCTCGATGAAGACGGGGATATCGATGTTTTAGGCACTGGTCCAAATCCTGGCAATAATCAAGTTGCCTGGTGGGAAAATGATGGTAACGAACAATTTGCTGAACATTCAATTTCAAGAAATCTTGATGGTCCGGTGGATGTTTTCCCGGTAGATATTGATTCGGATGGAGATCTTGACCTTCTAAGCGCTGCAGTTCGATCTCATGAGATTGCATTATATGAAAACAACGGCAATGAGAATTTTCAGGAAACTATTATTACTAATACCTTCCAGGGTGCAATGTCGGTGCATGCTGATGATGTTGATTCCGATGGTGATATTGATATCCTCGGCGCTTGCAATATCGATAATAAATTAGCCTGGTGGGAAAATAATCTCCGACAGCATCACCACAATCAACAGCCAACCATTAGTATAGAACCTGAAATGCTCGATTTCGGAGATGTTCAGGTTGGGGTTCCACGTGAACTTGTTTTGTCAATTAGAAACATGGGACAAAGAGAGCTGATAATTTCAGATATCTCAATTGATAATGGCGGTGAAGAGCAAGGCTTTACAGTTGATTTCGATGGTGAAATAAGACTTGGCTTGAGACAGAGGACTGCTGTTCGCGTGACTTTACAGCCAAACGAAGAAGGCGAGGCTGATACGGATTTGATCATCGAATCCAATGATCCCGATAATGAAGTTCTTCATGTTCAGCTTTCAGGAATTGGAATCGAGGATGATGAAAATATTTTGACGGTTCCGGATGAATTTGAAACAATTCAGGAAGCTATCGATGCGGCAGATCATGGGCAGATAGTATTGGTTGCTGATGGTGTTTATCGGGGTCAGGGGAATAAAAATATCAGCTTTCAAGGTAAACAGATTACGGTTCGATCCGTAAACGGTCCAGATGATTGCGTGATAGATTGTCAGGAGGATGGAAATGGTTTCAATTTTCTAAATAATGAAGGTCAGAATTCCATTCTGGATGGTTTTACTATTAGAAACGGACGAGTAGATCGAGGTACGATACACATCGGGGCGGCTCATTCGCCTCAGATTATGAATTGTATTATCGAGAATTGTATTAATCCGGAAGAAGAATATGGGAGTGCCATCTATTTTGGGAATGGAAGAGATTATTCACGAACGCCAGCGATCATTAATAATTGTATTTTTAGAAATTGTGAAGGTGGTGAAGCGCCTGTACGCATTGTCCGCTCGATTGCATTTGTTGAAGACTGTCTATTTGAAAATAATAGCGGTTTATTGTCTGGAGGAGTGTCAACGTCTCATGGAGATCGGATAGTTCCGACCGGACACATCAGCAATTGCCACTTTGTTGGAAATCATGGTTCGAGTGCTGGCGCTATAATTATGTGCCACGGATATATCGCTGATCATTGCTTGATTGAAAATAATACATCCGATATAGGTGCCAGTGTTGTAGGTGGTACTCAATGGTCAGGATCCACAAGTTTGATTAATTGTACGTTGTTTAATAATACTGTTGAAAATCGGAATATTAATCCAGCCGGAGACTGGCACTTAACCATAAAAAACTGCATTATTTGGGGCGTTGATGCGGATCAGCAGATACTTACCCACGGAAATAATTACCATATATCGTACACCGACGCTCAGAACGGTCCATGGGAAGGTCAGGGAATAATTGATCAGAATCCGCTCTTCGTCAATGCCGAAAACGGCAATTTCCATTTAACAGCCAATTCCCCCTGCATCGATGCTGGCGATCCCGGCTCTCCTAGAGATCCCAATGGCACAAGAGCTGATATGGGGGCCTATTATTATAATGGCGAAAATGGCGGTGAGCCTGAATTACGAGATTTATTTGTTGAGCTAATCCCCGGTTGGAACATGATCTCCATAAACGTTTCCCCCGATGAGGAACTTTGGGAACGCGACGAAGGTCCCGACGTCATCCGCATGCTTGACCAACTACGCATCAACGAAGACAATCACCACGTCGAATTGTTTAAAAACGGCGCCGGTCAATTCTATGTACCGGCATGGGGATTCAATAATATTCCTTACTGGAATCTGCTTGATGGTTACCAGATAAAAGTCGATGAAGACGTTGAAGCTACCTGGTCAGGAGTACCGATTCCACCTGATACTGATATTCCGCTCGTGGAAGGCTGGAACATGGTTTCTTATCTACCGACATTTGAACTTGATGCCAGCGCGCCGGATTTCTATGTACTTTCTCAGATTATAGATCATGTGCTGATCGCTAAAGATGGTGACGGACTGTTCCTACTGCCAGAATGGAACTTCTCGAGTATGGAACCTTGGTGTGAGACCCAAGGCTACCAGATTAAAACCGATCAGGAAATCGTTTTAAACTACCCCGAAGAACAAGACGAAGACGAAATCAATATCGCTCAAATATCGGTTGAAAAATCGGCTAACCACTGGTCAGCTATCGCCAAATCCGATGCTAACATGAGCCTTTTGGTCAATTCCTTATTGGGGCAGGCGTCCCTGCCTGCCAAGCACTTTGAAATCGGCGCTTTCAGTTCGGATGGATTGCTGGTTGGTTCGGGAGTGGCAGGCGTCCCTGCCTGCCCTACCGGCGATAAAACCCGCTGCGGCATAGCCGTCTGGGGCGATGATCCCACCACCGATGAAAAAGACGGTCTCAAGGATGGCGAAGCGTTTCGGTTGAAGCTTTGGAATTCAGATCTGGAGAAAGAATTCGATCTTGACGTCGCTGAAGTTCTTGCCGGGGAAGGCTTGACCTACAAAGCCGGCGAATTCACGGTCATCGACGCCGTTGTAAAAGCCGCCGTTCCCGGCGAATGCTTCTTAGCCCAATCCTACCCCAACCCGTTCAACTCGGTCGCCTGCTTAACCTACGGGCTGCCGCAAGCGGGTGAGGTCTCGCTCAGGATTTACGACTGCTCCGGCAGGCTGGTTGAGACGCTGTTCGACGGAGTGCAGGACGCGGGCTACCACAACGCTGTCTGGAACGGCCAGGATCTGGCTGCAGGATTATATCTGATCAGATTGGAGACCAAAAAGGGCAGTCTGGTTAATAAGGCGATTCTGATTAAATAAGATTATTACATTCCGGAGTGCTGAAGCTTACCGGAAACCGCTTAAATAGGCTTCAGCACTCCGGACTGCGCAGTAATACTCAGGCGAGCTCTTTCCCGAACTCG
Organism: uncultured bacterium; assembly: GCA_964635255.1. Taxonomy (GTDB): domain Bacteria; phylum Electryoneota; class AABM5-125-24; order Hatepunaeales; family Hatepunaeaceae; genus CAZWOY01. Next base: position 3,136 of record CAZWOY010000155.1, on the reverse strand, counting down.
TGCAATTTTGCTATCACCAGATCCGCATCCTCAATTCCCATTAGCTCGTTTCTTAGCTTGGCGGCGCCGGGAAAGCCATGGGTGTACCAGGACAGATATTTCCGCATCCGGAAAACCGCGCGTTTAAGGTTCTGCGCATAATATTCATACATCAGGCGGTAATGGTCGATTAATATTTCCAGCTTTTCCTGAGGTGCGGGAAGCGTCACCTGATTGTCTTCGGGATACCCATCTTTGAGGTAGCTAAAAATCCAGGGTCTGCCGGCAGCCCATCTGCCAATCATGACGCGATCACAGCCGGTTTCCCGCACCATCCGCCGCGCGTCCGAAAATGAAAATATGTCACCGTTGCCGATAATGGGAATTGAATCTAGTTCGCTTTTTAATCTGCCGATGATCTCCCAGTCCGCGCCGGTGTTTTGCGCGCCTCGGACAAATCTGGCATGCAGAGCGATCAGTGAAGCGCCGGCTTCTTGGGCGGCTTTGCCTGCTTCAAGGGCGGTTACATCCGGCTTCCGGTAACCGGTGCGCAGCTTAACGGAAACCGGAACGCCGACCGATCTTTTAACCGCTTCCACAATCCTGCCGATTAAATCAGGATCAGACATCAAAAATCCTCCGCAGGATTTGGTAACGAATTTTTTCACCGGACAGCCGCAATTAATATCGATCAGGTCCGGATTATACCGCTCGACTACGACCGCGGCTGCATCGGCAAACTGCCCAGGTTCCGAACCGAAAAGCTGAATAGCGATCGGCCGTTCCTCTTCGGTAAAAGAAACCAGTTCAAGGCTTTTTGGTCCCAGCCGGCGCGTTCCTTCAGCGGATATACATTCAGAATACACCAGTCCGGAACCGAAGCGGCGCGTCAACCTCCGGTACGGGGAATCAGTTATACCGGCCATAGGCGCAAGTATTTCTCCCTTCGGTAAGTAAAAAGTACCGATTTTATAGTGGGGTTTGACTTGATTTTGTGAAAAAGAGTCCTTATATTGAAAGCTTTTGGTGGTCACTATCTTTAACTTAAGAACTCGTTCCCACGCTCCAGCGTGGGAATGAAATAACGGGATTTGTCGAACAGGAGTGTTCGAGCTACTTAAGAGAAAAGGAACAATGGAAAACATCAAGCCAAAACCTTATTGGTCGCCCTACGCCGCAGGCTTGGGGCTTGGACTGGCGCTTCTGCTTACGTATATGATTGCCGGGCAGGGCTTGGGTTCTTCGGGAGCCTGGGCGCGCGGGCTATATACGGTCATGCACTGGATTGCGCCGGAGCATGTCGAGGCGCAAGAGTATATGGGACACTATTTCGAAGGCGGCGCGAATCCGCTGAATAATTTCCTGGTGTTTCTGGTAATCGGCGTGTTCATCGGCGGATTGATCAGCGGGTTGTTAGCCAACCGCGTCGGAAAGACCGTCGAAAAAGGTCCGCGGATCAGCGTTAACATGCGCTATGTCTTAGCCTTTTCCGGCGGGACGCTGATGGGCATAGGCGCACGGTTGGCGCGAGGATGCACATCCGGACAGGCGCTTTCCGGCGGAGCGACTTTAGCGCTGGGCAGTTGGGCGTTTATGTTCGCCGTGTTCGCCGGAGGATTTGCGGTGGCTTATTTCGTAAGGAGGCAGTGGTTATGAGATTCCCGATTGAAGTTTACGCCGGTTATTCTACCTATGTCAGCCTTGTAACGGCGGTATTACTCGGCATCGGATTCGGATTTTTCCTGGAAAGAGCCGGATTCGGCAGCGCGCGCAAACTGGCGGCGCAGTTTTACCTTAGAGATTTCGCGGTTCTGAAGGTCATGTTCACAGCGATCGTGGTCGCGGGCTTAGGCTTCTGGTGGCTGGCGGCACTCGGACTGCTCGACCTCAGCCTCACCTACATTAATCCCACTTTTATTTGGGCGCAGGTTATCGGCGGTTTAATTTTAGGCGTTGGCTTTGTGATCGGCGGCTATTGTCCCGGCACGTCGTGCGTAGCCGTTTCGACCGGCAAGCTGGACGCGATCTTCTATCTTGGCGGCGTCGTATTCGGCATATTGGTATTCAGCGAAGCCGAACCGTTATTCAGAACGCTAATGACCACCGGCGCGATGGGAGTCAGGTTCGTGTGGGAATGGCTGGGCGTAAGCCCCGGACTGGTGTTGCTCGCGGCGGTTCTGATGGCTGTGGGGGCGTTTAGTCTGGGGACGATGGTTGAGAAGAAGAAGGACGGCGTAGTTAAGCCGTAGGTTTTAAGTTGGCAAGTTTACAAGTTTGCAAGTTGAACGCCTGTAAAGCATTCGCGCCTGACGCTCTGAGCGCTTTTTCCCGGACGCTGCTATGAACTTGTAATTTTGGCGACCTGCAAACAAAAATATGGAGTAGATAATGAATAAATTACATATAACCGGCGCCGCCGTCCTAATCGTCGCGGCTTTTGCGCTGATGTTGACCGGTACGCCTACGAAAAGGACGCCGGTAGCGTTTACCGAAGAGATCGCGGGTATTGTATCATTGGGCGACGACCGCGTCTCACCGGTCGAACTGGCTGAATGGATAGTCGGGGCTAAGCCGGAGGTTAGGCTGATCGACGTCCGCTCGGCTGAGGATTATGAGATGTACCATATCGAAGGCTCGATTAATATCCCATTTACGCAGTTATTGACTCGGGACGGGCTTGCGCGGCTTTCCAAGCTGAACAAGAACGCGCTGATCTGCGGCGACGGCGCTAACGCCGCCAAGGCGTGGGTTGTGCTGCGAAGCAAAGGCTACGAAGCCTATATCCTCGACGGAGGCGTTAAGGCCTGGGTCGATCAGATACTGACCCCGGGAGATAAAACGGACGATTCATACAACGGCAGGCAATTGGCGGCTAAGGTGCAGGCGTTGCGCGAACATTTCCTGGGCGATGAATCGGGCAAACTCGACCTGAATAAATCCGAATCTCAGCCTGAACCGCCGCCCCCGGCAGTTAAACCGCCGGTGCAAAGGAGGAAGAAGGTTGCCGGGGGATGTTAGAGAGTAGATGGAAGTATGCATTCCCACGCTGGCGCGTAAGAATGAGATGGAATGTATTTTGTGTTATGGGACTAAGATAAAGTATTATTACTACGTGCAGAAAAAAGTGTCATTGCGAGTCTGCCTTTGGCAGACTAAG
>CAZWOY010000154.1:0-8565 GCA_964635255.1 uncultured bacterium | reverse complement strand
GCATCCTTGACAATCAACGGCACAAACGCAACAACGATAAATACTGAAACCAGAAAACCCAAACCTACAAGCGCCAAACCAGAGAAATCCGGTTCGAGGTAATTTTTGGCTAAGACCGCGGCAATCAGAGGCAGCATCGATAGGAGCAATCCCTTGAGCGGCAGATAGACCTCCTTCATGCAGTTCGGGCAGATCGCCGGGAAGAAAGGACTCATGGTCAGTTTGCGCAGGATGCTGATCGTGCGCTCTTTACAGTGTGGGCAGCGGTTTTTTAGATCGATGGCATTCTCCTTTGTTGGGCGGCGGGTTCAGAACCCGTCCTGTATTGCTATTCGTTTCTTACCAGGCCTGGGGCAGTTCCAAGTGTTTCCAAATATGGGACAGCGTCTCACTCTCTTTATCGAGGAAACAGTAGTGTCCGGCGTTTTTGATCAGCTTGAAATCCGAATTCGGGATCAGGTCCGCCATTTTTCGACCCAGCCCGGGCGGGACGGCGGCGTCGTTCTCGCCCCAGATCAGCATCGTTGAAGCGTTAATATTTTTTAAGTCCTCGCTTAAATCCTCGTTGACGACTCTGCTCAGCGTCCGCCTCATCACGCCGGATGAAGATTGCCAATCTGCCGATCCGAGTTTCTGTTTTAACTGATTCAGTCTCTGACGAACTTTTCCGCCAAATATTTTACCGGCAAGATTCAACATTTTGGCGGTTCTAATCTTCATTCGCGTTTTCAGGCTTTTCGGGACTATCAATCCTGCGCTTCCGATAAGGATAAGCCGGTTTATCTTTTCAGGATGCTTTGAGGCTAAACCGATGGAAATCCGTCCGCCATGACTGTGTCCTATCAGATCGAATCGGTCAAGGTTTTTCAGATCAGTCCACTCTTTAATGCATTCTACATAGTCCCGGCTCCCCCACGGCTCTCCGGGAGGCTCTGAACCGCCGAATCCGGGCAGCGCCGGGGCGAATATTTGGCGATAAACGCTCACTGGTTGCATAATCTTCGAGAAAACATCCGGCGAACTGCCCCAGCCGTGAAGGATCAGCAACGGCGGAGCGCCTTTTCCGTTTTCGATGAACCGCATCTTATGTACCGGATAGGCTTTCCCCATATCAGGAATCCCAGAACTCCCGCACAACCTGCTCCCAATCCCGGTTTTGTCCCTCCAGATCGCTTTGCCAGCGGGACGGCAGCAGCTTTGCATATCTTGGCTCCATAAAACGGTCGTCGAGCAATAGAACCACTCCCCTGTCCTCTTCGCTGCGTATTACCCTTCCCGCCGCCTGAATCACCCGGTGCATCGCCGGAATTAAATAGGCGGTCATTTCGCCGTCCTCCTGGCGCGAATCCCAGTAACTGCGCAGCGCTTCGCGCCGCTCGTCCGGCGGGGGCAGGCACGGTCCGACTATCGCCGCGCCTATGCAGGCGCTCCCCGGATAGTCCGCCGCTTCCGAAAATTGACCTCCGGCGACAATCAAAGCCAGCAAGGCTCCTTCGCCGTGCAAAATTTTTTTCCTGAACGCCGCCCGTTCGTCGCTGCGCATATATTTATACTGAAATATCACTTCCATGTCTCCGCCTGGCAGATAATCCTTCACCAGATCGAGAAACTCATAAGACGGAAATATGGCTAAATAGGTTCCAGTTCTAAGGGAACAAAATTGTCTCAGAACGCCGGCGATCGCTTCGGCTTTGCGCGGACGCAGCCGGTAGCGCGTATCTACTCCGGCGGCGAGGACGACCTTCAACCCGCCGTTATGAACCTGGTCTTCGACGTCCAGCTCCGAAACTTCGCGCGATCCGAATCCCAAAGCGTACTTGTAAAACGGGAGCGGATGGAACGCGCCGGAGAAGGCGATCGCCGATTCGAAACTTTCGATCGCTCCGGCGAGCCGTTCGCTCGGATCGAGGCAATCGACGCCTATCGCGCCCTGTTCAGTATCGACATAAAACGGGAACTGGCGTCTTTCTTGGCTTAATAATCCGGACAGGAGCTTGAAACCGGAGTACAACTCGAACAATGAATCGACAAGCTGGACGTCGGCGTCGTTCGATTCGATTAAGAACCTGGAAACGACCTCGCCAAGTTCTTCATGAATGTTCTCCAGTTCGCTGTCCTCAATTTCCTGAATGACGTATTTCCCCGGCGGCGAGTTGGCGATGCGCCATTCCAGCAGCGAGATAATGCGGCTCAGCGTTTCGTCCATTTCCACGTAAGCGGAGCCGCCCGAATAGTTCCACTCGTCCCGCCTTAATAAATACCGGCAATCCTGTGCTTTATTCAGTTCGATCCGCGCCGAATGCATGTTCATGCCGCGATCGAACAGATTATGGGCTTCGTCGATCAGCAGCAGCCAATTTGTGACGTCCCGCCGGTGATGCGCGTCCCGAAACTGCATAAGCTGCACAGAAGGATCGAAAACATAGTTGTAATCGCCGATAACCATGTCCGCGGTCCGCGTCAGGATAAACGACAGATCCACCGGACAGAGGGAGTGTTTTTTCGCGATCGCCTGCAGCTCGTTTTTGCGGACTAAATTAAGCCGGATTAATTCTTCAGGCAGATCGAACCGTCCTGAATCATACCTCTCCAACCGTTCAAATTCACAGTCCTTACAACCGGTTGCCGGCGCGTCCTTCGGACATAGTTCATTGCGCGCATACAGAAACAATACCTTCAACTCCGCGCATTTTTTCTGGAAACGCCTGATGGTATTATAAACCGGACTCCGCCCTCCCCCTTTTGCGGTCGCGAAAAATAACTGTTTTCCAGTCTCGAGCGAACGTTTTATCGCGGGAAACATCACAGCCGCTGTTTTCCCAAAGCCGGGAACTGCTGACAGCAGGACGTCTTTTCCGCCGCTTAGAGCTTCCTCCAGCAGTGCGATGGTCTCTTTCTGTCCCCGTCTGAAGCTCGGGAAAGGGAAAACAACCTTTTCAGCAATCGATTTACGCCGCAATCGATTCGCGCTTTCCGTCGCTGCGCGATGTTTGCACAGATCGATATATTCGGTCAGTTTCGTCTCTATATCCCGCAGGTTCCATTCGACCGATTCAAAGAACAGACTGCCGTCCTTTAGGTTGTTCAGCGCGAGCCTGCATTTTATTTCGGCTGGATTTTCAACCGTTTCGAATTCCGCGATCATTTGGTCTCTTATCAATCGATAAACCAGATAAGCATATATCTGCACCTGGAGCGCAAACCTCTCCGGCGGATGGAAGTCGATTCCCGGCAAGCTCCCGGACGGCAGGATCAAAGATTTGAATTCGGTTATTCTGACGGCATTAGCTGAAATCCCCCCCCCGCTTCCCCCTGCGGCGGCTTTTTGGTCATTGCCGGCGACGTCGGCGGCGGTTTCAAGCAAGTCGATCCGGCCCTGAATAGTCAACCGGTCGGCGTCATCGGATACGAAATCGGCGCTGACGCCGTATTCTTTGATTCCCGACGGATTCAGCAGATAAAAGGAATTATGCGCGTCCCGGCCCAGCTTGTCTCTCTGGGGCAGCCAGCCGGCGTGGCTGTCGCCGCCTGAGCAGACTGCGTCCGCGATCTGCTGGACGGAAGCGTGAAAATGGCTTATCAAGAAAATTTATCGATTTGTTCTGCCCAGACAATCCATCAGCCACTCCTCCGCGGCTTCGTTTTTGTCGATCGATCTGTTCAGAGGTACGTCTAGATAGCGAAAATCAACCGTTCTGTTCCATCCCGGCGGCAGTTTGACGCCGTTCACGGCTCCGCCGTCCATCATCGGACGAACGACCATAATCGAATCGATCCAGAACGGCGACGGGGTGATAATTTTACGGCTGCTGGTGAAAACGATTTGGATCTGCGGCAGTTTCGGCAGAACGCGCCGCAGGCTCTGTTCGCTCATGTCCGTCAACAATATGTTCAGGTCGCTTGGTTCTATTAACGCCGCCTTTAGCGCGTCCAACGCCGAATCGGCGGGGAGCGTTATCCAGGTTCCCACCCCGGGAATGCGCAGTCCTTTAACATGCTCCGCTAAACCGGCGAGGTTTATGTCCCAGCCGTTGAAATCGATCTTCGCATACGGTTCGAACACCGGCTCGCGCGTTCGGTCCTGAACGATATTCGCGCAGATCAATTCGATCCCGAGGGAATCTGCGATTTTCCCGATAAAATCGACGCCGTAAAAAAGGTCGCGCGTTTCAACGCCTATAATCTGCAAGCCTTGCCTTTGCAAGCCCTTAATCGTGCAGAGGCTTCTCAGCCGCCCGCCTTCGGGATCGAGATCCAGCAAGCCGCCGCAGTCCAAGCCTAAGATTTTATCGCCGGAAAACATTTTTTCCAGAACGCTCGCCCGTCTCGCCAGGCCGCCTTTGCTGCCGTAAGGGCATTTACAGCCATCGGCTCGCCCCCGGTATGAACCGGTTATGATAATCGCCAGGCTGTCCGCCGGTTCCGCATGCAGGCAGGATTGAGCGATGAAAAACAGTAAAAACAGCGGTAAAATACTAAGCTTCATCGGCTCGCGGCGGATTTAGAATGGGAGATCTTCCTCCGGTATCGAGTCCTCATCGCCAGTGTACGGCGGTTCATCCTTATAATCCTGCTGGGGCGGCGGTTGTTGCTGGCGCTGCTGTTGTTGCTGTGGCGGACGCTGCTGCTGAGGCTGCTGCGGTCTGTCCTGCTGCTGAGACTGATCGCTCTCGCTCCTTGGCGTCAGATTAATGAATTGATATGCAATTATATCAGTTGAATATCTCGTAATGCCATCCTTCTCATAAGTCCCGTAAGTAATTTTCCCTTCAATGTAAACTCTACTGCCAGTGTTTAAGTATTGCGAAGCCGTTTCCGCTCTACTGCCGAACAGAGTTACTCTGTGCCATTCGGTTTTCGGCTCCCATTCCCCGTTTTGGTTTTTCCGGTTTTCAGTCGTCGCCAGACTCAATCTCGTTACAGCCAATCCACTTGGCGTGTAGCTAAGTTCCGGATCGCGTCCAAGGTTTCCAATCAGGATTACCTTATTTACGCCGCTTGCCATTATGCCTCCATTGAAAATGTATATTTGGTTCCAAAAACGATTTCTTAATTATTTTTTCCGCTCCAAAGCTTATGGCTGAAACATACTGCCAGGTGCATTAAATAGCGTACAACCGCCTTGAAGCGTATAAGCCATAACTCGTTCCCATGCTCCAGCGTGGGAATGCATATCGACCTTTTGTAGTTAAGTATGCATTCCCACGCGGGAGCGTGGGAACGAATTGGTAATGCGTACGCTGTTTATTACACATAGTAATATCGATCGAGCTTCGAATTCGCCGGCTTAAGACCCCGCCCTGCGTCATCATCGTTTCTTTTTCTTAACGCTAAAAAACAACGGTATCACCGCGCCCGCGATATTCGCCGCCATATCGCTCCAACTCGGCACCCGGTTAGGGATATATCTTTGCAGCAATTCGACGCCGCCGCCGACGGTTATCGCGCATAGCAAAGATATTGTAAAAATTACTGCGGGTTTTTGAAACCAATTTGCAGTAATTATCAGTCTCATTATTGCAAAAGACAATATCATGTAGGTCAAACCATGCACCGCTAAATCCAGCCGATTGTTCTTAAAAAGCAGCAAAAACAAGCCTCGGTCGCCGGGCAAACTCGATGAAACAAAGATCAGGTTTACATAAATCAGAATAAATATAAACCAGAATGCAGGCTTTTTAAGCATTCTATAACATATTTTTAAGAATTGTTGGAAGATATTTTAAAACATCGCCGGCGATCAGGCTGTAAACATTCAGTTCCTCTGCGGCTTTATCACCGGCGGCGCCGTGCAGATATACCGCCATCCACGCCGCAATCGACGCCGGCACGCCCTGCGCGATAAAACCGGCGATAATACCGGTCAAAATATCGCCCGTTCCCCCAGACGCCATACCCGGATTCCCGGTTGGATTTATATAGACGCCGTCATCCGGTATAGCAGTCAACGTTGGAGCTCCCTTAAGCGCAATAATCGCGTTCCATTTCTTTGCATATTCCTCAACGATCTCGAATCTGCTTTTTAAAATATCTTTAACCGGCGTATTCGTCAACCGTGAAAATTCTCCCGGATGAGGCGTTAAAACCGTGTTTGCGGGCAATTTTTTCATCAGCTCGGGAAAATCCGAGAGCAGGTTCAGCCCATCGGCGTCGATTACGAACGGTTTATCTAATTTCTGATCGAAGATTTTATCGATTAACTTAGCGGTATCCGGATCGCGCCCTAATCCCGGACCGATAACGATGCAGTTTGCCCACTCGATTCGCGTCATAGCCAGATCGAAAGCTTTATAAGAAAGATGATGACCGAAATTTTCCGGCAGGGGCTGCGTCATCACTTCGTCTAACTTGGCTTCTAAAATGTGGTTTAACGATTCAGGAACGCCAACTACCGTCAGTCCCGCTCCAGCGCGCATCGCAGCGTTCCCGGACATCGCCGCGGCTCCGGTCAGTCCCGGAGAGCCTGCGATAATATAAACATGACCGGCGACGCCTTTATGCGCATTCAGCCCCCGCAGCGGCAGCGCACTGAAAACGTCGGATTCTTCGACGATAAACAGATTAATATTCTGCTGTTTTTCCACCTCGGGCGGAATGCCGATATCGGCGACGATCACATCGCCGGCGTGTTCGCGTCCCGGCGAAACCAGCAATCCTCTTTTTATCATTCCGAAGGTCACCGTAACATCGGCAACGATAGCGTTTTCACTCGCCAGACCTGAATCCGCTTCGACGCCCGTGGGGATATCGACGGCTGCAACCGGAACGATCGATTCGTTAATGATCTTGCCGGCTTCTGCGTACAATCCTCGCAGCTCGCCGGTAAAGCCGGTTCCAAGCATCGCATCGACAATGACGTCCGCTTCAACGCTCAAATCGATTATCTGTTCTTTTTCGGTTATCTCCTGCACTTCGCCATCGAGCTTTTGATACAATTTACAGTTGAATTCGGCGTCGCCTTTTAAATCTTCGACTTTGCCGAGTAAATAAACCGTCGGATAAGCGTTATGGTTCTTCAGATGCCGGGCTAAGGCAAAACCGTCTCCTCCGTTATTGCCTTTGCCGCAGAAAATGACGATCCTGCGTCCCTCGATTTCACCGTCTAACATCTCCATAATCTGGAAAGCGACCGATCGGGAAGCATTTTCCATTAAAACCAAACCCGGCAATCCCAGCTCTTCGATAGTAACTCTGTCGCATTCTCTGATTTGGTTTACATTGCCTACGGGAATCATGTTTGAGTCTCCAGTTTTAAAATGTCATGCAAGTGAATTAAGCCGGCTAACCGATCGTTTTCATCGATTACCGGCAGAGACGTTATCGCGTGCGACTCCATAGTGTGCAGGGCTTTAGCCGCAAGCACGCCGGGCGTTGTAGATTTAGGCGACCGGGTCATCGCTTCGCCGGCGGTTTTATTCAGCGGATCCGAATCTCGTTCCAATAGACGCCTTAGGTCGCCATCGGTAATAATTCCGCTTAATTTGCCGTCTTTTTCGATGACGCAAACAACGCCAAGCCGCTTCGCCGTCATTATCATCACGGCTTCCCGCATAGAAGCTTCAGGGGTTGCCACCGGCAGTTCCTCGCCGATATGCATCAAATCGCCGACCTTAACCAGCAGCTTTCTCCCTAACAACCCACCGGGATGGAGCGCCGCAAAATGTTCCTCTTTGAAGCCGCGCTTCATTAAAAGCGAAACGGCAAGGGCGTCGCCGATAGCGACCGTAACCGCATTGGAAGCCGTCGGCAGCAAACCGAACGGCCAGGGATAGTTTGGAATTCCGATGTTTAATACGACTTCCGAAGAATTCGCCAAGGCGGAATTGGGATTTCCGGTTATGGCGATAATCGGAGCTCCAAGCAGCTTAATACGTGGTATAAGCTCCACCAGTTCATGCGTCTCGCCTGAATAGGATAAAGCCAGCGCCACGTCGCCCGATGAAACCATCCCAAGGTCGCCGTGTCCAGCCTCGCCTGCATGAAGAAATACGGAAGAAACGCCCACCGATGAGAAAGTCGCCGCAATCTTTCGTCCGGCTATCCCCGATTTGCCAATGCCTGTTATCACTACCTTGCTCTTGCAGCCATCGATTATGGCGAGAGCATTTAAAAACGAACTGTTTAATCTATTTTTAACAAGATTCAGAGCTTCGCATTCAAGATCGAAGACGCCGCGAGCCGCCTGAAGTAATTCCTCGGATTCGATTTGTTTTTCCAATTTCATTTTCTTTCTTTTTACTCGCACAATCAAATCTGTAATTAATTAATATATAGCAATCGCTTTATTTTAGTCAATGGGCATTGTACTTATATTAAATTAAAAAAGAGTTTAGGCTCTTGAGTGTGCGCTTCAGCGCGTACCGGGCGCCTCATGCGCGCTGAAGCGCGCACTCAATGTGATTAAACCAGCGATTTTCATGGTGCATGGCGAAGCGCGCTTCATGGGCAATTTCTGGGAAAATAACGTTCCGTACGCAGTCATTCAACCGCAACATGCACCAGAAAATACAAAGAGAGTGCCTGTCAATACGAAGAGAGTGCCTGTCAATACGAAGAGAGTGCCTG
>CAZWOY010000153.1:3332-8605 GCA_964635255.1 uncultured bacterium | reverse complement strand
CCTGCCCTACCAGATAAGTTTATTTTCATGTTCCGTGGCGAAGCTCGCTTCATGAGCAATTACTTTATAAATATTCGTTTAATTATGGATTTTATCCTTGTTTTAAAATGACAACCTGTAGATTAATCTAAAGAACAAAGTACTAAGTAAAGAAACAATATTCAAAACAATAAAAGCAATAAATTTCCCCGATGGCAGGGTGGGATTGAAAGAATTTGTTATTACTGCGTGCATAAAATAGGCGCCATCTCGAGGAATCTGATGGAATGCGGATATTAATCAATATCAAGCATTATCAAGATATTAGGAGATTGCTTAGTCTGCTAAAGGCAGACTCGCAATGACACTTTTTACTGCACTTAGTAATAAGCTTGAACAGAAACGCCGGGGCAAAGTAACTATTCTCTACGAAGAACCGGATGAATTGCCGGTACCTTAAATCTGTATCTTATTCATTACAGCCATTAATCACTTAATAATCTCCCCGCCCCACAACCTACTCAAAAACACCCGATAAGGCGTAATCCGGACGCCTTCGACAATTCGCTCTTCCGGTTCGTTGCAGACGACGATCGCCAGCCTTGGCGTGAATTCTTCGGTGAAAGCCTTAATCGGTTTGAGGTCTCGATTGTTAATTTGCGAAGATCCTTTGGCTTCGACCGCAACCTCGCCTCCGGCTAAGATAAAATGGACCTCTAAGCCGGTTTTGGTGCGCCAGAAGTTGATAACGTAGTCCAAATCAGTATAGGATCGGTGGGCGATTAGTTCGGTCAGGATGAAATGTTCGAAGGCTTTGCCGAATTGCGCGCCCTTTTCAGCGTCGATCCAGCGTTTTGTCAGCGCTCCGGCGACTCCGGGATCGAATAGGTAAAACTTTGGAGTTTTGCTGATGACAGCGCGGGATTTAGTCCGCCGGAACGGTTCGATTCTGGTTCCCAACAGCGTATCGATCAGGATTTGATAATACTCTTTGACCGTCTTGGAATCGACGCCGCAATCGCTCGCGATGTTTGAATAATTCGTAAGTTCGCCGTGTGAATAGCCCAGGCTGTCGAAAAATCGTGAAAACGCCGGGATGTTGCGCGTTAAGCCCTCGGCGAAGACTTCCTCTTTCAGATAGTCCTGCGTGTAAGCCTTTAAAGACTTCGCGGCGTCTTCCTGCAGATAATGCGACGGGATCAAGCCATTATTTAGAACGTGCAGCAAGTCCCAATTTTCCAATTCGACGCTGACGAACGGATACATCTCAAATCGCCAGGTTCTGCCTCCCAGAAGATTAGCGCCGCCGCGCTTCAGTTTCCGGGCGCTCGAACCGCATAAAATAAACCGCAATCCTTGGTTTTCAATCAGCCAATGCACCTCGTCTAAAATCCGGGGAATTTTCTGCACTTCGTCGAGAATAATCGGATTTCTCAATTCACCCGGTTTTTCAGCGGACAACTGCTCCCGCAGTAATGAAGGCTTCTTTGAAAACTTCATGAACAGATCTGTTTCGAGAAAATCGTATCTTATACTGTCGGGAAAATTATGCCTCAGATAAGTCGATTTTCCGGTTTTCCTCGCTCCCCAAAGAAAGGCGGACTGCCCCGCAGGGAGATCGATGTTTAGTTTTCTGTCTAAATATGGCATTTTCGTAATGAATTCCGAAAAATGCTGACTTATTCGGAATATACTCCGAGATAGTTAGAGTTGCAAGTTTTTAAACGTCAGGCGAGGACGACTGACGTCCAAAAAGCGCGTCATTTCTGTGCAGGATGGAATCTCCAGCGTTCCCATGAGATTGGGCGATTATCGCCCTCCAGACTGTCCGAAAATCCACTGCGAGAGCTTGCAGACGAGGGCGTCTGCAAGCTCTCGCACAGCTCTCGCACTCAATTCTCGGACAGTCTCATGGAAATGACTGCACTGTTAAACACAGATACACCGGATGGTCACGGATTGTCGCTTATACCAGCAGCATAACGGCAGCGATGCTGAGGATCCCAACTCCCGTCGCTACAATCGGCAATCCCAGCGAGGGTATCAGCAGGAGGCTGCCTAAAACAGCCGCTAACGCTCCGCCGGCTAAATCGGCGGCGTAAAGGCCTCCGATCTCCCGTTTTATGCGTTTAGCCATATATTTGCTCACGTAGCCGAAAACCATCGATACGAACAAGCCGGATATAAATATTAGAATAGAAACGATAACCAGACTTGAACCTTCGCCGCTGCGAATCAGGAAACTCAATGCGAAGTTAAACAATCCAAAGAGAATAAACAGAATCAATCCCAAATTGCGCCGGTTCGCCGGAGTTAAATCGGGTTTGAAAATCGACCCGATGATGTAGGCGCCTATGGTCAATCCCGCCATAAACGCGGTCAGCAATACGCCCAGATCCTGGAAAAGCGCTCCGCTTTTTAGCTGGTAATAGAGGATCAGCAAGGTTTCGTCCAACATCCCCAAGAAACCGGCTGCGAAAACGAGGATGACGCCTCGCAGTGATTCATAAACCCGAATTAAAGTCAACGCCAACGCTAATAAGACAGCAAGAACGACTGCCGGTAGAAGCCAGAAGCTTTGCAGCGCCGATATGTCGAGCCGTGTGAACATCGGATAGAATTTACCGATCCACTGCATCAATGCATACTGAAAACAAACCGGATGAACGTCGCGGTTCATTATCGCAGGAACGGCTTCGATCATTTCTTTAATCCGTTGAAACCGGTCGTTAGTGTACAGGTATTCTATATATTCCGGCGAGACGAGGCGCGCTTCTATATTTTTCCCTGCGAACCTTTGAGCGACAACTGCCGGATCGGATTCGAGACTTCGATTCGATCCAATGACGGTAATCGTGCTTCCGGGAAGAATTACAACATCGCTGAAAACAGCTTTCAGCGCATTATAAACCGACGCCGTCCTGCGCCTCAATTGAGGAGTCCACAAATTCTCCGCCGCTCGCAGCCGGAAGGTCAATATCCCGTCGGGATTAAGGCGTTTACTGCATAATTTAAAGAATTCCTTCGTATAAAAACGATTCGACTGACCGGAATTCGGTTCCGGCATGCCAATCAAGATCATATCATACGTTTCATCCACTTCATCGACCAGTTGGCGCGGTTCATCGATAAATGTTTTTACCCTTGGATGCTGCAGTGTCCGGTAAATGGAATCCGGCAAGTATTTTTCGGATAATTCAATCAAGTCTTCGTTCAATTCAAAATAATCGATTGCAGCCGGTTTATGTTTCAGCAATTCAAAAATGGTTCCCTCGACGCCTCCACCTACGATCAATGCCCTACCCGCTTGTTCCCGTTGAAGAGCCGCGAGATGCACAAATTCCTCCGCCGCGACGCTCTGAGATTCATAATAAAGGGAATTGTTTGAGAAAAAAATAACCTGTTCAAACCGCTGCTCGACCGATAATCTTCCGTAGGGCGTATCTGAGCTGAAAACCAGGTCGGGATGATTCCAGCGCGTGGATAGAAAATCGATTTTCTCTACCAACAACGATCCCGCAACGGTAACGACAGCAATCAGTAGGATAAAAGTTCTTAGTAACAGGGAGTTTGTTTTCTTCTGTGCGAAATATCCGGTTAAACCGATAAACGCACAGATCAAACCCATACTGAGATTAGAAATTCCGATCGCTATTCCCAGCGTCGAGCATACTCCTCCGATAATGCCGCCGGCGCTCTCTATCGCGTAAGCCTGAGCGAGATTCCGGTTCGGCGCGATATATTTTTCCGCCGCCCAGCGGAATAATAAGCCTAAGCAAATGCCAACGGGCAGCAGGGCAATTAGCAGCGAAAGCATTTGGAGCGGGAAGGAAAGATACGCCCCGCGCACTCCGGAGAAGATTTGATGTATCCCGCGGATGTACAAAACGTCGAGCGGGATCAAGATTCCAACTGTTGCTAAGACAATAACAATTAATTCAGTAGTGACGTCATGCAATTTTCGATATAGGACGGCGCCCAATCCGGTCATTATCAGCCAGAATCCGAGAGCCAGAATATAGATCAGTTCGACCCCGAAATAAGCGACCGCCAATTCCCGCAGGATGACGACCTGCGCAAAAATCGACAGAAAACCGATTAGAAACAAAAGGAATGACATAAAAGACAATGTATTATAAAATGCTGGTTTTATAAATAATCTTGGGGAGAATCAGGTTGGAAAATGAATTATTCACTCATTCAGGCATTACTGCGTTCATGAAAAAGTTTCTTTGCGAGTCTGCCTTTAGCAGACTAAGCAATCTCCTAACATCTTGATATCGCTTAGAATTCCTAATCCAGCGGATTTCGCGAGATACAACTATTTCAAGCATATAGTAGCAAGCGAAGTAAACGTGGGTGTTTCGTTCTATCTGTTTTTTACATAGGAGTAATTTTTCGGCAATATTTATTTTATGAGGCATAACGCCGGAGAATCTTGTTTAAGCCGCTTTAAATAGTGTGTCGCGCCGGAGCGCTTATCTTCCCTGCCTCATTGCTGATTCGTTCCTGTGCCGGGGAAAGGCATGGATTGTGTGCAAATAAACCTAAGTTACAACTGTTCCGACGCCATTGCCATTGGTTTTTGTCTCGTGCTGAATGCGCAGTATTTCATCCATATTCTCGGAAAAGACCTTCACCAGATTTGGATCGAAATGCAGTCCTGCGCCCTCTTTTAAAATATCCAGCGCTACATCGTTCGGGAAAGCTTCCTTATAAGGACGTTCGCTGGTCAACGCGTCGAAAACGTCGGCGATCGCGCAGATCCTTCCCTGTATCGGTATATCTTCTCCTCTATAACCCTGTGGATAACCGGCTCCATCCCATTTTTCATGGTGCGATAAAGCGATTATTTTACCGGTATTTAAAAGAGGCGAGGCGGATTTTTCGAGGATATTAGCGCCGATAACCGTATGTTTTTTCATCACATCCCATTCGCTATCATCCAGTCTGCCGGGTTTTAGAAGTATCTCCTCAGGAACCCCGATCTTGCCGATATCGTGCATCGGGCTTGCAAGCAGGATTAATTCGACGTCGCTGGGCGTCATGTTCAAACGTCTTGCAATTAAAGCGCTGAATTGACTCATTCTCTGGATATGGTCTGCAGTATCTTTATCTTTAAACTCTGCGGCGAGAACAAGACAATGAATCGTCTCCTGATGCGCGGCTCGCAATTTCCGCTGCGTCTCGACTACTTCGCGCAATGAGCGGCGGAGGGCTTCAGTGCGTTTTTTTATCGTATCCTCAAGCAGAGTTTTATACTCTATCAGTTCATCCTGCGCTTCCTTTTTTTG
>CAZWOY010000153.1:0-3322 GCA_964635255.1 uncultured bacterium | reverse complement strand
TCGAACTTTTATTTCGGTTGAATCTACCGGTTTGGCGATAAAATCATCAGCGCCCGCTTCGACGGCTTTTATCCTGTCTTCGCGGGAAGCCATGCCGGTAACGACAACAATCGGCAAATGGGTGTAGCGGTCGTATTCACGGATCCTGCGGATTACTTCGTATCCGTCCATCCCAGGCATCTCAATATCCGTGATAACCAGATCTATATCCAATTCAATCTTAGCCAACGCTTCAAATCCATCTTCGGCAGTTTCTACTTCATGCCCAAATGATTCCAACATCCGCTTAATGATGTCCCGAACCATTTTCTCATCATCGACAACCAATACTCTTTTGTTTCGCTGCATGAAAAACCTGTATTAAATCAATAGACTCAATATAACTTAGTCCTTGATTGTCAAAATTTCAACCAAGAGTGAACAGTATTAAATAGTGTGATGAGTTTCTGTGATATTAATCACACTTTAAATATAAATTTGTGAAAAAGCTAATTTGTAAATTTTAGGAAATTTTGCTTTGTCATTCGTTTGAAGCAGGTTGTCCGAGAATAGAATTTATGGGCGTCAGGCATACTAACCTGTCAGGTGGGGACACCTGACAGGCGCTCGCTTGGCATTGACAGGCGCTCGATTGGCATTGACAGGCGCTCGATTAACACGGATTCAATACCGGGGAAAAAAAATTCCACCGGTAGGGCAGGCGTCCCTGCCTGCCAGTGCGTCCCTGCCTGCCAGTGCGTCCCTGCCTGCCAGTGCGTCCCTGCAAGGTTGAGAAGGCAGGCAGGGACGCCTGCCCTACCAGAGAAGTTTGTTTCATGATCCGTGGTGAAGCTCGCTTCCTGAGCCATTCCTTTACAATAATGATAGGAGGAACTTCGGTAAATAATTGCAAATCAGCTTTTACGCTTAAATCCAATTTGGCGTCAGTTGGCTTTTTTAATATTCATATCCTTGAAAATCCTCATGCCGCTTGAAATATCAGATTGAACAGCCTAAATTCCATAAAATTTCATTCACACCGTTAAACGTCAATCTGGAGCCGCCGCGATGCATATCTGGGGTTTGCACGTAATCGATTTATTTCTGATTTTCGCCTATCTGATAATCATTATCTGGATCGGTAAAAAGGTCGCCGAGAAAACGAAGGACTCGGAGGACTTTTTCTTAGCCGGGCGGAAACTGGGTAAAGTCTATCAATTCTTTCTTAACTTCGGATGTTCCACAAACGCCGACCAGGCGGTCGCCGTATCGCGCGAAATATACCGGCAGGGCATCGGCGGGATGTGGATCCAATTCCTGGTCCTGTTCCTGACGCCGTTCTACTGGTTCACGACGCTCTTCTTCCGGCGGGTCAGGCTGGTAACGATCGGCGACTATTTCGAGGAACGGTTCAATTCCAAATTCTTAGGCGGTTCCTACGCGATCTTCATTCTTATCCTCTCCCTTATCGGCGGCGGCATCGGCTATATGGTCGCCGCTAAAACCATGGTCGCAATGACTCCCAAATCTCTTGAAGCCTGCACCGTCGAGGAAAGACAGAGCGTTATGGAATTCAGAGAGTTTAGGGAACTTAAGGAGCGTGATTTTTCCGAGTTATCTTCCGAACAACAGGAGCGATTCAGAGTATTGCGCGCAAAGGATAAAAAGGGCGAGCTGCGTTCATTTATCTCCTACACCGATCCTATCTGGTTCTATTTTATCTACGCCGTTATCGTTGCGATTTATACTATGTTAGGCGGATTCAAAGCCGCGGCGATAACCGACGGCGTCCAGGGAGTGTTAATCATCCTTTTTTCACTCATCCTGATCCCTATCGGGCTGGTAAAAGTAGGCGGCTTCTCCGGTCTTCACGCTACGGTTCCCGATTACATGTTCGAGTTGTTCGGTTCGGCGACGATGAGCGAATACGCTTGGTACACAATTGTGGCGATGATATTGGCGAACCTGGTCTCAATCGTGGCGGTGGCTTCAGGCATGCAGACGGCAGGTTCGGCGCGCAACGAGATGGACGCGCGGATTGGCATGATCGGCGGGATGTTTACGAAGCGGATCATTATGCTCTTCTGGGCGCTTGCCGGACTGCTGGCGATCGGCATTTACGCCGGGCAGCTCCACGATCCCGATCTGATCTGGGGCTACATGTCGCGCGACCTGCTGTTTCCGGGAGCCATAGGCTTAATGCTGATTGGAATCTTAGCCGCCAATATGTCGAGCCTCGACGCAGGTTCGGTCGCATATTCCGCCCTTTTTATAAGGAATCTGTACAGACCGTTCGTCCGGAATAAGCCTGAATCGCATTACATTTTTATCGGTCGAATCGCCATCGCGGTTACGCTGCTGGGCGGAATCGGAGTGGCGATGTTTGTGGACAATCTATTGGAACTGTTTAAATACATCATTTCCGTGCCGGCGATTTTCGGCGCCGCGATCTGGCTGGGATTTACCTGGCGAAGGGTGACGAAATGGGCGGTGATAATTCAGGTCTTGATCTGCATCGTTATTTACACAATCATCCCAAATCTGTTCCAGACGATAGACTCGGTGCGGCACAATCCTCGATACCTGAAAATGACCGACCAAAAGACGGTTACGATTGAAACCGAAGCCTTGAATGAGGACGTCGAAGCCGGCAGGGCGGCGCGAGTCGGCGAGAAAATTCAAAAACAGCACATCATCCTGCCGGTTGGAATTATGTTCGAGCGCGTCGCCCGCATCGACCCGGACGATCCTGAATCGGGCATGGTCGGCTTAGGCAGATTTCACGCCGAGCTGTGGATAATGAGTTGGTTTGGAATCGATTTTATAAATTGGTCGAAGGCGCAGCTTGTTGCAGCCCGATTCTTTTTCGACGCACTGTTCCCGTTCCTGCTGCTGTTCCTGATTTCCTTCATAACCAAGCCGGTCCCCGCGCCAATCCTGAACCGTTTCTTTGCCAAAATGCACACGCCGGTAGGCGCGACTAAAGAAGAAGAGGAGCGCGCATTAGCCGATGCCTATGCGAACCCGCAAAAATTCGAGAAAGACAAAATCCTGCCCAACTCAAACTGGGAGATCATGAAGCCCTCGAAGATGGATTTTGTCGGTTTCCTCGGCAGTTGGGTTTTGGTTGGGGCGGTTATATTTTTGATGTGGCTGATGGTTACGATTCGGTAGGACTAAAGCAGGTTGTTAAGATGAGAGAGCTTGCAAACGGAACGAGAGCTTGCAAATGGAACGAGAGCTTGCAAATGGAACGAGAGCTTGCAGACGGAACGAGAGCTTGCAGACGGAACGAGAGCTTGCAGACGGAACGAGAGCTTGCAGACGGAACGAGAGCTTGCAG
>CAZWOY010000152.1:0-8623 GCA_964635255.1 uncultured bacterium | reverse complement strand
AGGAGATTGCTTAGTCTGCTAAAGGCAGACTCGCAATGACACTTTTTTCTGCACTCAGTAATAACAAGGCTGGAATAGCTGAAATTATCAACATCGTCATAGCGCAACAATAATACTTGTGAAGCAATGGTTTTATTGAAAGGAGAAATATCTTGACTACTTCATCGGAGCCGGAACAAACGGGAGGTTTAAGAGCATTGGATCCGGATCTGCCATTCTTAGCGGCAGAGGTTGCAATTGACGTTGACAATCTATTGGCTGGAAGATCGGAAGACCGATCTTCGATGCAACGGCTGGCAGGAATTCTCTCCCGGTCATTCGATATTGATTCGTCAAGTGCGCCACCACGCTCTAGAATGGATATAGCGGCATATTCCATCTTAAGTGAAGCTGTGACTCAATCCATTAAGGCAGAAACATTCAAAAAAATGGATGATTTACTCTTAAAGGCAATTCAAGTGGCAAAAGTCTTAGACAAAGGCGATCCTCAGACTGATAAAGCTGAATTGGAACAAGCGGGCAATTTCTGCGTTGCACTTTCGAAAGCTGCCGCCGCTTACCGCGAATCAATTCATAATTTACATCCGACTGGGGTAAATCAGTCTTATCGAAGCGTACAATAGAACCAAAAACCAATCTATTCGCAAGCTATTTAAAGAGTTATAATT
Organism: uncultured bacterium; assembly: GCA_964635255.1. Lineage (GTDB taxonomy): Bacteria > Electryoneota > AABM5-125-24 > Hatepunaeales > Hatepunaeaceae > CAZWOY01. The sequence goes on along the minus strand of CAZWOY010000152.1, from coordinate 7,955 downwards.
AATTCAGGAATCTTTGCATAAAATCGAAATGCATCCTCACGTTAAAGCGCGGGAGCGAGTCAGAAATGAAATTTTTGAGTTAAACTCTACAAATTTCCAATTCGATTCTTGCGAATCAAAAGACAATTTCTTAAGTTAAGTATTAAAATCAGTTTTAATTCGCCGTTAAAAAAGAGGCAGCCCGATGCCCGAACCAAAATACGGTCCCCACAATCCGCATCCGCTTTCACAAATGAAAACGGAATTGATCTGGGAAGGCAAATATGATGAATACGGCAACCGACGTGAAGTCGATATCGCCGGGTGTGCGATGCCGATGCAGAGGATTGAGACTATCGATAAACCGCCTAACGATGAGGCAGTACTAAACAAACTTGCTTTTTTACAAATACAAAATAAAATAAAAATGAGCCTCATAATCGTTTATCGCAATTCGCTAACTAAATGACATAGGGATAATCAAAAATGGAAAATAAATTGTTCATCGAGCTCGATGAAATTAAAACAAACAAAGTCATAAGACTTGTCGATTTTTTGGAAAAATTAGCAAAACTCAGATCAAAGCTTGTTAGGGACATTAACGATTACCCTCATGTATTATGGATTCATGAAATACCCAATGAAAAAGAGTGCTTTACCCAATTTTGGGATTCAAATGAGGATATTGATAGAGAAATATGGATTAAAGTAAAAAGACGGGAAGAGCCACCTTTACCGCAACCTCCTGAGGTGTGTAAAGAGTGGATTAATGATAGATCGTTAATGAATACGAAAGATATTCCGGAACTATTATCCAAAATAGATGTGAAATTGCCAAATCCAGACTTTAGAAAGGATTCCGATTCAGATGAATATATATATGAGGAGAGAATCCTCGATGATTTCCCGCATTTAAATAGTATATGGGAAAAGTATATAGAACAGCATTGGATATCATGGACAGAATTATATGAAGAATGGAAACGCCTAAATAGTATTTACCAAAAGCTTTTTGAGATACATCAAGAATTGGCAAGACTTGGTGAGGAATATGAACTTATTCTTATGATTGGATTACTTACTTGGAAAACTCCCACTGGACAACATGTTAAAAGGCATATAATCGTAGCTGATGCCGTCATTGAATTTGAGTCAGGATTACAGGAATTCATAATCAAAGAGCATTTTAATGGAACAAACCTAAGACAAGAATTAGAGATGATTGATGGTGAGGATTTACAATTAAATCTAGAGAACAATTTAAAGGAAAGAATTCAAGAAATTAGTGATATTTCTGATAGAAACCAGTTTGAATTGGCAATGAAAGCATTCATTAATGAATTGTCACCAAATGGCAATTACATTAATAATGAAACTTTAGAGCCATCTAATCCGTCAATATATCCAACACATCCTCACATAGAGTTTGCGCCAGCAGTCGTGGTGAGAAAACGGTCAACAAAGGGATTAACAGATACACTAAAGGCGATTAAAGCTACTATTCAAAAAAGGTTTGAAATACCTTCAGAGTTCGCAGATATTGCTGAAGTAAAGGAAATTGATGAAATTGGGGAAAATGCGCGAATTCATACGTGTAAATTGTCGGAAGATGCAGAAATATATTTTCCTAAACCTTCTAATCGCGAACAGTCTAAAATTATTGAAAAAGTAAGAAATAATAATGGTGTTTTGGTTCAGGGACCACCCGGTACAGGGAAATCCCATACAATCGCAAACTTGATAAGTCACTTACTTGCAACAGGCAATAAAGTATTGGTTACCGCAAAATCTGATAGAGCATTGCGAGTTCTTAATAATCTCCTCCCAGATCAAATTAAACCTCTTTGCATTAGTCTCCTTGGCACAGGAAAAGAAGAGAAAGATTCATTGGAAGGTAGCGTAAATTCAATTCTTAGAAAGAAAGATGAATGGCAAGAAGATGATTCGTTGCGAATTATTTCAAATCTTGCAAAGAAACTAAAGAAGCTTAAAAAAGAAAAATATTCTACAGTAAATCAAATTCGTACTATCCGAGAAGCTGAAATACATACTCATAGTATTTGCAATGGTTTATACAAAGGAACTGCTTCAATAATTGCAAAGAGTATTGAAAATGATACTCGTTATTTTGACTGGTTTGTTGATAAAATACGATATAATACTACCGCAGATATCAATATTCATGATTTAACGAAAGCATATTATTTAACTAAGAAAATAACAGCAGAAAAAAGAGACGAACTAACTCAAGTGATAGAAGTTAATGTTCCCGATCTTTCAAAAATTCGAAATCTATTTAGAAAAGAAAATGAAACACGATCCTTACTTGAAAAATATGAAACAGAAATCTCAATTGATACAGTAGAGCAATTAAGGACTAAGAGCGTCGAGGGTCTTGATTACTATAAAAATACTCTTTCAAATGTATTACTGAGCTTAAATACAATTTTGAATAAACCTGGCAAGTGGCTTATCACAGCGATAAAACAAATAACGACAGGAACAGATGGTATTTGGAAAGACAGACTAAATCAGACTTCTGAAATCGAGAAAGAATTATCACATTTAGTTGATGAAGCATCTGACTTTGTTGTAGAACCAAGTGATTTGGATTTTAAATTGCTATTTAATCCAATGAATCAACTTTATCAACACTTTATCAATGGTGGGAAACTGGGATGGGGACCTTTCAGAAAACAAATAGTTAAAGATAATCTAAAATATATCAAGGCACTAAAGGTTAATGGAAAAATAATCAATAACGCGAATACATGTAAGACATTAGTTGATTATCTTCGATTAAATATATTAATCAATAAATTTATCGAAATTTGGGATACCTGTGAAATAGTACAACATAAAGCAATATCATTAAATTATAACGAAATTAAGGAATCAAAAGAGACCTTGCAATCCGTATTTGATTATGAGTCCTTGATCCAAAATAGTCTAAAAGAATTATCTAATTTTGTTATAACGGGTACTGATTGGTCTGATCAAAATTCAATAAAAACCTTGATAAAATCAATTGAATATACAATCAATGAAAAAGAATATAAAAATGTTATTCAAGAAATCAATGATATAACCAATGTTTTACAGAGCTTTAGTCTGAGAATTAACACACATTCAATATATCAATCAATGTTAGATTCAATAAATGAAAGAAATATCGAAAAAGTAATACAAACAATAAATGAATTTGAAGAATTACGAAAACAGAAACAAGAATTAACTTGGTTGGATAATTATTTTCATACTTTGAGTAAAATAATTCCAATATTTGTAGAAGAATTCAAAAATACAAGTCAAAATTCAGAATGGGAGAAGAGAATAGATAATCTTCAAAATGCAATTTATTGGTCACAAGCAAAGTCATGGCTTAATGATTATATAAACCAAAACAAGCTTCCATTTTTAGAAGATAAATTAAAAAGAATAGACGAAACCATTTCGGAGAATATTGAAAAGATTGCGGCTGAGAAGGCTTGGTCTTTTTGCTTAAAAATTATGAAAGAAGAGCACCAAAGGCATATGAGTATGTGGAAAATAGCCATGAAGAGGTTAGGAAAAGGTACCGGAAAACATGCTGCAAAAAGACGCAGAGAAGCTCAAAATCATTTAAATAAATGTAAATATGCAATACCATCATGGATTATGCCTCTTCATAGGATATGGGATACTGTCGAGCCTACACCTGGTTATTTTGATGTTATTATTGTAGATGAAGCATCCCAATGTGGTTTTGAAGCATTACCTTTATTTTATTTGAGTAAAAAGATTATAATTGTAGGAGATGATAAGCAAATTAGCCCAGAGTCTGGTTTTGTAGATGAAAATATAATAACGAGGCTTATACAAGAATTCCTATACGATTTTGATTTTAAGGAATTATTCTATAAACAGTCCAGTTTGTTCCATCATGGGCAAGTAAGATATGGTACTCGTCAAATTGCTTTGCGAGAACACTTCAGATGTATGCCTGAGATAATCGGTTTTTGCAATGACTTGTGTTATTCCGATACGCCTTTGATTCCCTTACGTCAATTCGGACAAGATCGGTTATTACCATTAAAGCATGAATATATCAAAGAAGGATATAGAGAAGGCAAAGGAGCAAGAGTATTCAATCAGGTTGAAGCTGAAAACCTAGTCGAGGTTATTGGTGAAAAATGCAACGATGAAAAATACAAGGATAAAACATTTGGAGTAATCAGTCTGCAAGGAGAGGGTCAATCACTCATGATTCAAAATCTACTGCTCGAAAAAATTGGGCCTGAAAAATATGAAGAAAGAAAGCTATTGTGTGGTAATCCGTATAGCTTTCAAGGGGATGAGAGGGATGTAATTTTTCTATCGATGGTTGCAGCCACGAATGAGAGAATAGGTGTTTTAAATAAGGAATCAGATTTTCGTAGATTTAATGTTGCAGTTAGCAGAGCCAAAGATCAAATTTGGCTTTTTCATTCGGTTAAACACGAACATTTAAGCGAATTTGGCTTGAGAAAAAGGCTGCTTAGTCATTTTGAGGAATGTAAAATCAAGGAAATCGCTGGAACATCAGTAAATGAATTAGAACGATTTGCATTTTCTGAAATACGAACAATAGATAATGTTCCAAAACCTTTTGAAAGTTGGTTCGAGTTAGATGTTGCATTAATAGTTGCAAGAAGAGGATATAAAATACACCCCCAATTTGAATTTGCAGGCAAAAGGATTGATATTGCAGTATTTAGTGGTGGTGCAATGTTGGCTATAGAGTGTTTTGGCGATTATTGGCATGGTCCTGAAGAATATGACTCCGATATGGACAGAATTAGACAACTGGAACGATGTAAATGGGAATTTGTAATAATTAGGGAATCTGTTTTTTATGCTGACAGAGAGAAAGCGCTTGAATTGCTATGGAGAAAATTAGATGAGCGGGGTATCTTTCCCCAATCAAGTGAGTCAGAAATCAGGGAACCAATATCAAGTGATGAACCGAAGTCGGATGAAAATAAGTTTGTCAACACTTTCCAAGATAACGAAAAAGAAGAAGATAGCTTTAATGAAACACCTGAAAATACATACGAAATAATCAATTTAATTGAGATAGGAGACAGTATTGAGTATAAAGATATGGAGGATGGAAAAAATAGTGTTATAAAAATTTCCAAAGGACCATCCGATCCTAATTTAGGTGTGGCTAATTATACAACACCTTTCGGAAGAGCTTTAATTGGTCGTTCTGAAGGGGATTCTATTGAAATATCCCTGCCTATGGGTTCGAAGAATATCGAAGTAATAAAAGTGATTAAGCATAGCTAAAATAATTTTATTGAATCTATGATGGGAACACTCAAGTTGCGCATTAGGAACAGGAATTAACAGACGCTGAAAAAGCGCTTGAAGAATTGAAGATTTGGATAAATGGGATATATCAGATGAAAAAATCATAGGTAATCCAACACGCTCCCACGCAGAAGCGTAGGAGCGTGATAAACCAAACCAGAGAAATACCATGAGAAAAATACTCTCTTTACTCTTACTCACTGCCGGCGTTTTTCTTTCGCTTAACGCCCGCGCCCACTACAACGCCAAATACGAACCGCCCGACGGCGGGTTCTATCACGGCGTCGGCTGGCAGCTGCAGGCGCAGAGCGACTACCAGGAGATGATGCCTGATTCGCTGCAGCCGCTGGTGTTTCAGATGATGAGCGACCTGCCGGGGATGATGCGGCGCGGCGGGATGACCGTCGAAGGACTCCTGCGCGCGTTTCATGCGGAACATATCGATCGGGAATCGCAGTACATCGAACTCAGTACGCACTTCAAACGAGACGGCGAGACGGTCGATGACGTCTTTGCCAATACGGACGAGCTGGACGGCTACATCGACACCTTGGCGGCGGCTTTCCGGCGGTACGGCCGCCCGATTTTCTTCCGCATCGCCTACGAAGTCAACGGCGCGTGGAACGCCTATCATCCTTATATCCTGCCCCGAGCCTTCCGCAAGCTGGTCGAAGGCGTCCGCGAGCGCGGCGCCGATAACTTCGCAACCGTCTGGTGCTACGAACCGGACGCGCCCGGCGACTTCGCGGACTCGACCGGCCGCGGCGGCTGGAAATGGTATCCGGGAGACGACGTCGTCGATTGGTTCGGACTCGATCCGTTCGACGCCGATCATTTCGATCCGGACGAACCGGACTCGATTCAGCGCGGCGACAGGTGGGTATTGACCAAAAAAGGCAAAACTGAAAAATTCCTCCGCTTCGCACACGCAAGAGGCAAACCGGTCTATCTCAACGAACTGTCCGCCCGCCATGTCTGGATTACGCCGCACGATGAGGACGTCGATTCGACCCGCGGCGAAGTCGATTGGAACCGCTGGTTTGAGCCATTCTTCGCGTTCCTCGACAACCATCCCGCAATCAAGGGCCTGAACTACATCAACCTCGACTGGACGCGGTTCGATCAATGGGAGCATTGGGGCGATGCGCGGCTGCAGATCAATGAATACATCCGCGATCGCTGGATCGACCGGCTGTCCGGGGAGCGTTTCCTGCACGCCGGCTATGAGATACCGGAGCCGGAAGAGCCGCCCGACCGGGAGCGCATCGTTTGGACGAGCGCCAACAATGTGCAGGATTACGACCGATGGCTGTCGAACGACCAAGCCTGGGGATCGGTTTTAGAAAATCTCGACGTCTTCGGGCTGCATGAAAATATGTTAGACGGGCGAAATCCACTGCCCGCCAATCTGGTTGCGGAGTTTCAGAACCGCACCGGCAAAGCCATCGGAATCGAAGCCGGCGGGCTGCGGATGCATTACGGGCAGGGAGATACATGCGGAGAACACGCCGCCGGGCGCGAGCTGGCAAAGTACGGCAGGATTGTCCGCGCGGGAGGATCGGTCGATTATCTGAATCTCGATTCGCCCATCGGCTACATGCTGCGGAGCAATGACGGCGCTTACACCCCGTCCGAAGCGGCGCGGGAGTTGGCGGACTACATCGAAATAGTTGACGCCGCAATCCCCGGCATGTCCATCGGGATCAACGAACCGATCCCGTGGTATTCTGTAGATGAATTCCCGTCCCATCCGGCGCAGGATCGCGGGGATTTATTGGAAATCCTTGATATTATGATGGATACATTGAGAGCGCGTAACATAACCATCGACTACTTCAACTGCGACTGTCCGTATGATTACACAGTAAACCGCCATTACAACGGCTTCGCCAAACTGATCCGCATACAAGAGTGGTGTCATGAAAATGATTTGCGTTTCGGCGTGATGTACAACAGCGCCCGCGGCGGCGCGCGCAGCGACTCGCTGTTTTATGCGGACGTGATGCGTTATTACAATCAATTAGCCGACTCAGGCTGCATTCCGGAAAACCTGCTGGTATGGAGCTGGTACGACCACCCAACGCACGCTTTGCCGGAGGATGAACCATATACTTTCACCTATACGATGCGGGAATTTATGGAAGCTGCCGGAAAGCTTGACATAAAAAGCGGCGCTCCATCAGTCCCGGCAAGTTTTAAGTTCAATGTGTACCCGAATCCGTTCAATTCGACGCTTAACGTGGAGTTTGTTTTAGGCGCTCCCGTTGAGGCATCGATCAGTCTTTTCGACGTAGATGGGCGCAAAGTTGCGGAATTGGCGAAACGAAACTTTTCCGCAGGTTCGCACAGCGTCGGTTGGAGGGCGGAAGGACTCGCCTCCGGCGTCTATTTTGTCAGGTTGAAATCATCCAGGTTTTCCCATACGTCAAAGACGATTCTGATTCGATAGAGTTTTCAGCAGCTTGAAGGCTCCTGTTCGATTCCAAGTTAGCTCAAATTTCGCAAAATGCAGAAAAGATTGCCATTAGTAGCGCAGGCGTCCCTGCCTGCAATTTTCTGATTTTCTTTTAACTCGTTCCCAGGCTCCAGCGTGGGAACGAGTTGGTAAAAATTCTCTCTATCTTGACTTATCCATTTTAAAT
>CAZWOY010000151.1:0-8677 GCA_964635255.1 uncultured bacterium | reverse complement strand
TCCCTGCCTGCCAATGCGATCCAGCAAGGTTGCGAAGGCAGGCAGGGACGCCTGCCCTACCGGTGGAATTTTTATTTTCCCAGTAATGACAACGCAGACAGGCTTTTTAAGACGCAATTTGACTGTTTACTCAATAATCGATAATATTAAATATTAAATAACAGGCAGTATTTTGATTTATTGGTTGCGTAATTGGAGATTTAAGTATATTTTCCTGTGATGCAAGATTTGCACACTTATCGTAAAATTTATGCACTTGTTCGAGGGGAACAATCGGTGATGAGGAGCGGCCATTTGCCGAATTTTGAGATTTCGGATTATGGGAGTTATCTCTATGGCGCAGCTAACTGCATGAACAGTTTTGATTTTCAAGGAGTGGAAAAATGAATTCGTACAAGCTTGTTGGTTTGTTCGCGATCTATGGCATTTTGCTGCTGAGCGGCTGTCAATGGGATCCCGATCATGTAAATCCATTCGATCCCGTATCGGATTTATATGAACCGAAAGGCAACTTGGAAATATTCGTTTCCGATACGATTTCCGAACCGATCTCCCGGGCTGAAGTGAGAATCGATTCACTCGGATTGATACTATTAACCAACGACGAGGGCGTTGTAAGATTCACTAATCTTCCGGTAGGCGAATTCATGGTTATGGCTGAACGGCGTGAAACCACCGGCGCATCCTTCGAAGCCGATTCGATCCTGGTGGATATTTTAGAAAACACAACTGCGACAGATACTTTTTCCCTGAAAGCCATTCCCGGCGTTCATAATATTATCGTCCAGGTTCTCAATCTTGACCGGCTGCCGATTGTCGGAGCTCGCGTAACCGTTGACGAGAAAGGATGGTATAGCGATACGGATGAAGACGGCCTGGTGAGTTTTGATAATATTCAATCAGGCGAATGGACAATAATAGCTTTCAAAGACAACGGAGGCGAAGCAAAATATGCAAAAGACACAATTACCGTAGTTACAAACGTCAGCCCAACCGTAACTGCAGCTATGACATTAGACGCATTGCCCTATTTTGAAAGAGTTTCCGTTAATTCGCTGACTATACGAACCGATCCTTACGACGACGCCACTATCCAGACGCGAATCAGGCTGAAAGCGAGCGTAAACGATCCCGATGGCGAAAATGACATCCGGCGCGTTATCTGGAGGTGGCAGGAGTTGTCCGACACTATGGACTATAATCTAAACGACGATTCGCTGTTTTTTGAGGATATACTAAGCGACGATATTTTCCCGGTTAGCATCGAGGAAGCCCTGTCGGCGCCTTTTCACTTCGAGGTTTATGATAAATCGGAAAAGTCGGTGCAAATGGATACGACGCTGATCAGGATTATTCATCGTTTCCCAAGCATCGATGAAGCGCAGAGCATTCAGCAGCCGGAACTTAATTGGCGCTATATATATGGATACGACTTCGGAAACGATGGAGGTCATCTGCGGTTTTATTACCTGGTAAGAATTTATCGAAACGACCCGCAGAACAATGTCATCGCCTATGAACGCGCCATCGTCCCATCAGTAATTCCCGATATGAGTCATACGGTCGAAGAACCGCTTGAAGTCGGAGCCAATTATTACTGGTACGTCTGGGTTATCGATCATTTTGGCAACTTCTCGCGCTCGGAACGACACGATATCAATAATATACAATCCTGGCCGCAGTAAAAGAGATTTAGTTGGATAACAAAGATAAAAAAACGGATACTACCTTGGAGCCACCACCCCCAGTTATCGATCCTGGTAAAATCGAACAACGGGAAGATGTTGTCAGGCTTCTGAATACGATTTTGGGCTTGGCGGTTGAAATGATGAACGCCGATAGAGGAGTCATCATATTAAATGAAGACGGCAAGCTCAATATCATGGCGTCGAAAAACTTCCCGCCGAATCAAACGCCAAGCATCAAGGATCTTTCCCAAAGCGTTATCGAAAAAGTTCTGGCAAACGGAGCTCCGGTGCTCACGCACGACGCTCAAACGGATCCTCGATTCGATCAGGCTGCCAGTGTGATCCTGCATCAGATCACGTCGATAATCTGTGTTCCGCTATGGATAAACGATTCGGTTATCGGCGCAATTTATCTGGACAGCCGCGCAAACCGCCAGCGCTTTACCGATGATAATCTGAACTTCATTAATATTTTCGCGAGGATGGCGGCTATCGCCGTCGATTACGCCCGCAGTTACAGCGAACTATACAAAGAAAAGCAACGGCTTCAATCCGAACTTCATTTGAGCTGGACCTTCGATGAGATCATCGGCAAAAGTCCGAAAATGATCGAAGTTTATAAACTGATGAGGCGCGTGATCAATTCCGATATATCCGTGCTGCTCGAAGGCGAAAGCGGAACCGGGAAAGAACTTGTCGCCAGAGCCCTGCACTACAATGGTCCCCGGCGCGACAAACCCTTCATAGCGCAATTCTGCGGCAACCTCTCGGAGAATCTGCTCGAAAGCGAGCTGTTCGGACACAAAAAGGGGTCGTTCACCGGAGCAATTTCGGATAAAAAAGGATTGTTTGAAATCGCTAACGGCGGAACTTTCTTTCTGGATGAAATCGCCGATATCAGCCCCTCAATTCAGGCAAAGCTCCTGCGGGTTCTTCAAGAAGGCGAAATTCGCAGAGTCGGGGATACCGAATCGCGCAAAGTCGATGTGCGCATAATCTCTGCAACGAATAAAAGTCTTAAAAACGAAGTCGATACCGGCAAATTTCGCGAAGATCTGTTTTACAGGCTGAACGTAATAACGATATTACTGCCCCCGCTGCGCGAAAGGCTTGGGGATATACCGCTGTTAGCGCAGCACTTTCTGAAAAAGTATGCCGGTAAAAATAAAATCCAGCTGAAAAAAATAACTCCGAAAGCCATGCAGGCATTATCCAACTACCATTGGCCCGGCAATGTCCGGGAATTGGAAAATACGATTGAACGTTCTTTGATCCTCTCGGAAGGCGATACAATTTCTGTGGATGATTTATTTATCCCTGACGCGGAGAATCTTTCTCAAAAACCTAAAACTCTGAAAGACTACGAACGTGAAATCGTTTTAAAAACCTTAGACGACAGCGGAGGAAATAAAACCAAAACCGCAGAGATATTGGGCGTGTCGCTTCGCTGGCTGCATTATAAACTCAACGAGTGGAACAAACGGAACGCTTAGGCAAATATCGTGTAGATGAGGAGATCCATCAGAGTACGATTTGCTCTGTTTACCGAGCCACTGAGGAAAGCCTCCAAAGACCCGTACTGATTAAGAAACTCCATCCGCAAATGGCGCGGGAAGAAGATATTCGCGATCGTTTTGAACGAGAAGCCCGCGTCTGCGCTCTGGTCAATCACGAGAATATCGTATCCATTTACGGCTATCACGCCGATCCCGACCTGAGCATGCTCGTACTCGAGTTCATCGACGGCAAAAGTCTGGGAGCGTTGATAAAAGAGATCGGCGCAATCCCTTGGCAACAAGCCGTAAATATGATGGTTCAGGTTCTGCAGGGACTGGCGTTTGCACACAACAAAGGCGTCATTCACAGGGATCTCAAGCCGGACAACATCCTTATCTCGAAAGAGGGTAAAGTCAAGATAACCGATTTTGGCTTAGCCACGCTGGAGAATGCGCCTAAACTCACGAGACAGGGAATGGTGCTCGGAACGCCGGCATATCTGCCGCCGGAAATATTGACCGGCGGCGACTTTGATCAACGAAGCGATATTTTTTCCTTCGGCGTAACCTTCTACGAAACGCTTACCGGCGTTTCGCCTTTCCAGGGTGAAAACTTCAGTGAAATAATGAATAAAACCCTGAAGGCCACACCGAAATCTCCATCGAGCCTGATCCCGGATATTCCAAAGGAGTTAGACCATCTTGTCATGCGCTCGATTGAGAAAAAACCTACTCAACGATTCGCATCGGCGGACCAGGCTTTGGATGAAACCCGCCGGCTGGCGCAGCGACTTGAAGCGCCACTGGACGCCATTCCAATAAAAAAGTTGCTGCAGGAACCCGGAACCGCCGTTAATTCCGCTGACAAAATCCCGACCGAAACCGGCAAATCAACTGCCGGCGTCATAAAACCAGGCATTTCCCGTCAGAAGCGCAATGCAACCGTTGGATTGGCGCTGATTGCTTTTATTATTGTAACTGCTGTTGCAGTGTACAACTTTACTAATCTGTTACAACCGGACAGCGATAAAAACTTAACACAGAAAGATACCAGCAATTTCCTCAATTCTGAAGATACTTCGCAAGCAGCAATACAAAAAATCGCAGATAATCTCCAAACTGCAGATAGAGCAACCACCGATGCGAACAGCAATTTCAGAGAAACCGATACGACGGATTCAGAGAGGAATTCTGCAGAAATTACGGAATTAAACGATAGCGATCAAGCCGCCAGGTCCCTCGCAGCCGCAGATACCGTTAACATGAGTTCATCAGGCGAAGGAGAACCGGCTGTCGAAGAAAAACAAACGGCGGCAATCAGGATCACAACCAAACAGTGGGCGGACGTCTTTATAAACGATCGATCCTACGGGCAAACGCCGTTACCCGATCCAATCGAACTGAAGCCGGGCGAGCATCGTTTGATGTTTAATAATAACGAATTCCCAGCTCCTGTTTTCCTTACTATCAACCTGAAACACGAGGAAAACAAGTCTTTAGATATTGATTTAACCGATTATTTTGCAAAAATCAGAATTCTATCCGTCAAACCCTGGGCCGAAATAATAATCGACGGCGATTCTTATGGTTTAACGCCAAGAGCCAGACCCGTGTTTTTACCTTTCGGGGAGCATATCATAGAATTAAGAAATCCCAATTATCAAACCTGGCGCAAAGAGTTCACAACCAGCGCTGAGAATTCATCGATAGAAATTGTCGCCGAGCTGGAGCCAAATGAAAAAGTTGAAAACGACAAAAACAGGTTTTGATAGAATTATATATCCATGAACAAGATTGCCTCTTCAATAATAAGCGCCGTCGCTTCTGTCGTTTTCCCAAATTACTGCCCGCATTGCGGGACGGGATGGAAGGGAGGCTATGGATTCATCTGCCCCGATTGCTGGAGCAAACTGTCGAGGGCGGCAGTCAGATTTAACCGGCTGGATCCCGTTTTTAATAAGCGCCTGTCTATTGCCTTTGCTTACAATGAGATCATAAAGCTGCTCGTTCATCACATGAAATTTTACGGACGAAAGGATATTGCTGAAGTTTTCGGACGGCAATTATATAAAATTTTCTTTAAACTCCTGAAAGATTTGGAACCGGCGGGAGTCATACCCGTTCCTTTGCACCCGGTCAGAATTCGAGAACGGGGCTACGATCAAACTCTGATTATGTCAGGTGAGCTGTGTCATTGCTTAAACGTAAAACTGTGTGATAATTTAATCCGGAGAACGAAAAATACCAGACCTCAGTCCCGATTGTCGGATGTTGAACGTAAAGTAAATGCCATAGACGCTTTCGCGCCTAAGGATTCTGCAAATCCTGAATCGGATGGTACGTTTATTTTAGTTGACGATGTTTTCCATACGGGCTCTACTTTGAAAAGCTGTATTAAAGCGCTTAATCAAAGGGAGATTTTTAATATTTTTGTTCTAACCGCAAGCGGTTAGGGAGTTGATTTCAACAATGTCGGATTTTTCCGGTAACAAACGAGAGCGAAAATGAGCGAAAAAGAACATTTTCAAAATCAAAACGAAAACAACAAGATCATACATGAAATTAGTTCAGATCCTCAGATAAACAACCTGCTGAACGATGTGGTCAAACGCCTTAAGGATCATATCGAACAACAGACGAACCGGCTGAATGAACTAACGAAAATCGGAGTGGCGCTATCCGCTGCCCGCAACCTGGATAAACTGCTGGAAGACATTGTGAACAATGCGCGGTCGTTCACAAACGCCGACGGCGGCACGCTTTATCTGCGCAATGAAGATGAAACCGCTCTGGAATTTACAATCGTCCAGACGGAATCTTTGAATATCCGCATGGGCGGCGTTTCAGGCGGACCTGTGACTCTGCCGGAAGTGCCTCTGAATGTCGCTGACAAACCGAATAATAACAATGTCAGCGCCTATGTCGCCAATACCGGAAAGCTCGTGAATATCCCGGACGCTTACGAAGTCGAAGGTTTCGATTTCAGCGGAACTCGCAAATTCGACGCCGCTATGAATTACCGGTCGATGTCGATGCTGGTTGTTCCGATGCGCGACCATGAAGGCGAGATTATGGGCGTCCTGCAGCTTATAAACGCCCGCGATCCCGAAACGGGCGAGAAAATTCCCTTTGCGCCGGAGTTTGAAATGCTGACCGAAGCTCTGGCGTCCCAAGCCGCAGTGGCGATAACCAACACCAGATTGCTGAAGGAAATAACCGAACTGTTCGAGTCTTTCATCCGCACGATTGCATCGGCGATCGATAAAAAATCTCATTATACCGGCGGTCACATCGAACGGGTCTCTAATCTCACGATGGATGTCGCCAAGCGCATAAATCAGGCTGAAGAAGGATATTACGCGGACACCCGTTTCACGGAAGATGAACTGACCGAACTCAGATTGGCGGCATGGCTGCACGATACCGGAAAAATCACAACGCCCGAATACGTTGTAGATAAGCGAACCAAACTCGAGACTATCTTCGATAGAAAGGAAATGGTGCGGCTGCGTTTTGAACTCGCGGTAGCTAACGAAAAACTAAAGGCTTGCAAACAGGGCGCACACGAAAGCGGAAACGGCAATAAGGCGGAAGTCATCCAAAATATGGAAAAGAGAATTCAAGAGTTGCATGATGATATGGACTTCATTTACAATTCAAATATGTCCTCCGAATTTGTGCCTGATGAAAAAATCGAGCGTTTTAACCGCATCGCTCAAGTCCGGATTCCAACTACAAAAGGCGAAGAACATTTACTCAGCGATGACGAGCTGTATAATTTGAGCATCCGCAAAGGCAACCTGACGGCGGAAGAAAGAACGGTTATCGAGAATCATGTGGTTATGACCTACCTCCTGCTGAATGAACTGCCGTTCCCAAGAAAGATGAAAAATGTCCCGTTCATTGCCGGCGCTCACCATGAAAAGCTGAATGGAAAAGGCTATCCGAACGAGTTAACCGCCGATCAGATTCCGCTTCAGGTCAGGATAATGACGTTAGCGGACGTCTTCGAAGCGTTGACGGCGCGCGACAGACCTTACGTCGCGCCGCGCAAACTATCCCAGGCGGTAAAAATTCTTGGCTTTATGGTCAAAGACGAAGAATTGGACGGCAATCTGGTTGACTTTTTCCTGAGTGAAGGCATGCATATCGAATACGCCAAAGAATACATGGACCCCGATCAGGTGGATATCGAATAGAAAAGCATGGCAATTGAAAACTCAATGCCGCAGCCGCTCGCTCCCCGCCCCGGAACAATTGGCGCAGCCCTTCTGGACGGCGAGCGACGGCTGAAGCGGACGGATGCGCTCAGCCCCCGCCGTCATGCCGAACTATTGCTCGAATATGTATTAAAAACCGACAGGATCGACCTCTACACACGCCTCGCCGAAGAACTATCGCTGCTGCAGTTAAACTTATACAGCAGCCTGCTCTCCCGTCGCATCGACGGCGAACCAATTCAATACATCGTCGGATGGGCGCCATTTTACGGCAGGGAATTCCATATCGAACCGGGAGTGTTTATACCGCGCTTCGACACTGAACTCGTCATCGAAAGACTGTTGGCGGACTATTCACATTGCGGGAAGAACGACGCGCACATCATCGATCTAGGCTGCGGCAGCGGCGTAATCGGATTAACGGCGGCGCTGGAAATTCCGCTGTCGCGAGTGACGCTGATCGATAATTCCATCCCCGCCCTCCGGCTGGCTGAAAAAAACGCCCTTAAACACGGACTGCAAAAGACGGTCGAGATCATAGAATGGGACGCTTTGACCGCGCCGCCGCCGAAGTGGCGAAATCGATTCGACTACGTCCTTTCCAACCCGCCCTACATACCCGTCGCCGAAATTCCATCCCTCCACCCGGACGTACAACGCGAACCTCATGCGGCGCTGTCCGATTCGAAGGACGGATTGACTTTCTACAGGAAATGGACAAAACTGCTGCCTGAATTGCTGAAACCGGGAGGCAGGTTTATTTTCGAGATCGGCGCGGGAGCTTCCGTTCACAATATGAAATTATACAAAAGCGGATTTTCTGAATTGAAAATTACAGCCGATTTGAATGGAATTCCGAGAGTTCTGGAAGGGAAACTGTGAATTTTCTTATCCGTACGTTCAAATCATCCGATTATCGAGGCGTTTTAAGCGTTTTCAATTCAATCTATCCCGAACTCCCATGGACGCTGGATGAACTTCAGAGAAGCGATAAAAATCGGGATCCTAAGTTAAAATTTACAAAGAGAGCGCCTGTCAATACAAAGAGAGCGCCTGTCAATACAAAGAGAGCGCCTGTCAGGCGTCCTCACCTGACAGGTTCCTATTGTTTTTAGAGCGCTTATGACGTCAGGCGAGGACGCCTGACGCCCAGAATTATCGCATTGAGTGCGCGCTTCAGCGCGTACCGGGCGCCCCATGCGCGCTGAAGCGCGCACTCAACGTTCCGTACGCAGTCATTCCAGCGAAAGCTGGAATCCATCTTCCTTCGGCG
>CAZWOY010000150.1:0-8748 GCA_964635255.1 uncultured bacterium | reverse complement strand
CTGAATTGGCGCAAGCAAATCAAAGCAAGAATACCTTGTGAGCTCCAATCTAATAGGTATTGAAAGGTTTCACAAGCATCAATGCAAATTATTTTTTATGTTACAACTCGTTCCCATGCTCCCGCGTGGGAATGAGTCTTTAGACCGGTCTTTAAGGAGGAAAAATGAGTCTTAAAAAAGGCGTTCTTTTTTTAACTCTTCTAGCAGTTGGGATCTGCTTCATTTCGATAAAAGCATCCGCACAGATAACATTCACGACGCATGAGGTTGACAACAGCATAAATGGCGCGGCGGCTGCAAGGGCGGCGGATATCGACAACGACGGCGATTATGATATTGTCGGCGCCGGTAAAACCGCCGGATCGATATCCTGGTACGAAAATGATGGTGAAGAAAACTTTACCGAACGGGTGGTTACAAATAATTTTCCCTGGGTTAATTCTATCGATGTAATCGACGTCGATGATGACGGCGATATCGATGTAGTCGCCACATCAGGTGATGGAAGCATTATAGTCTGGTTTGAAAATGAAGGTGAAAACGATTTCGATTTCGAGCGCCACGAATTGGCTGTCGAATTTGGCGGAGCCTATTATGTCGATGCGATTGATTTGGATGAAGACGGGGACGTCGATGTTGTCGCCGCCGCTTTGACCGAAGACCGCGTTTCATGGTTTGAGAATGACGGAAATTTGACGTGGACCGAACGCGTTATCCACGCCGGCGCTGATGGGGCGGCAAATGTTAAGGTCGTCGATTTCGACGAAGATGGCGATTTGGACGTAGTCGCGGCAATTCGCTACGCTCACGATATCGTATGGTGCGAAAACGACGGAAACGAGTCATTTACAGTGCATACGGTTGAAAACGAATTCGGTGAATGCGTCTTTATCGAAGTTGCAAACGTCGATGGAGTTAATGGATTAGATATTGTTGCAAGTTCATTGAGTTTAAATGAGATCGCCTGGTATGAAAACGACGGCGGATTCAATTTCAGCAAGAATACGATTACGGACGCCGAAGTGATGCCTTGGGCGGTGCGAGCCGTCGATATGGATCTCGACGGCGATATCGACATACTGACTTCATCCCTTAATACATCTGATATTACCTATTGGGAAAACGACGGCGGCGAGAATTTTACCGAACATGATATCGAAGATGAATTTCAGGGCGGAATCGACGTTTATCCTTTCGATATTGACGAGGATGGTGATTTCGATGTGATCGGCTGCGCAGTCGTCGACGATAAAATCACCCTCTGGGAAAATCAATCGATTCCCGACATTCCGGTTGTCGAGGTTGGTTATCCGAACGACGGCGAAGTCTTCAACTACGATTCGACCGAAACGATAACCTGGATGGTGGATACTTATGGGGAGATCGATCACTGCGACGTCGAGTATTCGATGGACGGCGGGAGTACTTGGCATGACATTGGGACGACTCAAGACGATGACTATGATATCGAATGGGTGGTTCCTGAAAACTATGGCATTTACGCGGTTGTCCGGGTAACCGCTGTCGATACGAAGGGCGGAGCCGGCTACGACGTCTCCGACGACTGGTTTACGATCTGTCCCGGAGCTTTGACTTATGAATTCTACCGCGGCTGGACATTTTTCGGACTGCCGTTCATTCCCGGAGACAATACCCGCGAGACCTTGATCGAAGCCGGCGTTATCGATGACCAACCCTGGGATTTGTTTGGTTTTGAGATGGAATCGGGACATTATAGACCCGAGGAACTGTTTTGTGGGAAAGGATATAAACTTTCGCTCTATCAGGACACGCTGACGACGACCTTCACCTGCACGTCTTATTCAGAGCAGGTCGTAATGGATCTTGACTGGGGCTGGAATTATATCGGCAATCCTTTTTATACAGACTTGGATATGGCTGATCTTGAATTCCGCTACCGGGACGAAACCTACGGAATTCACTCCGCCGCGGATAGACTTTTCTGCATACCGGCATTCTATACCTGGTTTGCCGACGACAGCGTTTATGTTACGCACGATCCTGTGGAAGTCTGGACTGGTTACTGGTTCGTTTCCTTAGTCGAAGACGCCGCATTGTTGGTTGTTCCGCCGGCTCCGGGACCGGTTCCAACGGCTGCCGATGAACCGTTGGGAACGCCGGAAGCCTGGGAATTGAATTTCACGGCGGCTTTCGACGGAAAAACCGACCGTCTTGCCGGCATAGGCGCGAATATGAACGCAACCGATGGATTCGACCCGCGCTTCGATCTGCCCGAACCGCCTATGGAAGTAATCGGTAACGCTGTTAACGCCTATTTCCGCGAACCTGAATGGCTGCCGAATCTCGCGCAGAAATTCTGCAAGGATATTCGCGAGCAAATGATTGAAGAAGATGACGTCTGGGAATTGTTTATTTCTACCGCTGAAGCCGGTGAAGTAACCTTAACGTGGGATGATATTTTTGAAACGACGCCTACCGGCTATGAATTCGAAATTTACGATCCAACAGCAGAAATAGCCGTCAATCCCCGCGCGCAGGGATCCTATTCGTTCCATTGCGATGGCGAATACAGGCTGACGATTTCGGTTCACGCCTCGTTGGGCGCGGGCGACGTCAAAACGCTTCCTGCGGATCACGCGCTGTTGGAGGCTTATCCGAATCCTTTTAATGCAGTTGTGAATCTGAGTTACAGTGTTTTACAGGATGGGTTAATTACGGTGAAAGTGTACGACGTCAAAGGCGGTTTGGTTGAAACTTTAGCGGATGAAAGGACTAAAGCCGGCGGTTATCGGTTGTCATGGAACGCCGAAGGAATACCGGATGGGATATATGTCGTGCGGCTTGAAACCCAATTGGGGGTGCATTCCCGTAAAATACTCCTGATAAAATAATTTCTAAGAACTCAACCCGGGACCGAATACATCCCGGGCTGAGTTCAATCTTTACTGCCTGATTGCTTTTTCTTCCTTGCTTTTTTCCTCTGTACGGATTAAATTGCATTCCATGCAAGTATGAATGAGATATCTGTATGTTCCCTTCTATTTTTTTGATAATTGTGACCTTAATCACTTGAATTATTCGATATGTTTTATTAGTTTGTTTTACATTGATATTTTCGAGTATCGTAAATTCATTTCACAAAAGGGAGGTCTATGCGATTTCCAAAGATTTTGTTTATTTTGTTGGCGGTGTTTTTGATCTTGCCTGCTTTGGCGAACGCGCAATTCCGCTATTTATCCCTGGACACAACCTATTGGGCTGAAGGATCGTCCGGGGCTTGGGAAAATATCGACGACCAGTTGAAGTTTTACGGTTCCGGCGTCGATCAATGGAACAACGTTACAAACAGGCTTTTACTGGACTTTGTCGATTCCGACGTTTACGTCAAATGGAAAGTAAACGGCGAGGACGATTTTAACCGGTACGGCTTATGGATCAGCAAAATGCTGTCCGCCGGCGCTTTTACGACCGATCACAGCGAAGGCGGCTCGACCGTTATCGATAACGACACCTGGTACTATACGCGCATGAGCGTCGTTGCAGACCAGAGCTATTCTACGGCGACTTGCACCGGCAATTATGACGACGAAGGCGGCAGCGTTATCTACGATGATTCCGGGCAGTTGACTGCAGACCAATGGGCTTACGCCCGGAAAAATCATATCCGGCTTCTGATTGCGGACAACGAATCGGGAACGGACGCCTGGATGTTGATCGACGAGGTGAGAACCAACGCCATCATGCGCGGCGGCAAGGTTCTGCATGCCTACGATTTCCAAGATGAAATCATTCCTGACGAATTCACAGTCGGGGACGATTGGGTAATCGGAGGAGGCGCAGACAAGAATTTACATATCGACGCCTCGACGAACTCCAGCATAACCCTCGAGGTCGAAGACGGAGCGACCGTTTCTTTCAGTTACTGGATTGAGGACGCCGATACCGACGCTGGTTTGGAATTCTATATCGACGGCGAATTGCACCGGTCAGGCTTAAATCATCCCAATTCAAGCGGCTGGGTCGAGTTTTTAGGTCCCATTAGCGGACATGGAACGAAAACGCTCGAGTGGCGCGCCGTAGCTGAAACGGAAATCTGGATCGACGATATCAATATCCTCGGCGTTTGGGGCGACGACTTTATCGAACCGCCTGAATTCCAAGGTGGCTGGAGCATGGTCAGCATTCCGCTGGAACCTGATTTTACAGACCCGGACAGCGTATTCGGCGACGATTTAGAGAATCAATGGATGGTTTACGGATTCAACGAGCGTGAAGGCTTCCTGGAAGTTGAAAATGTTGAGTCCGGATTGGGATATTGGCTGCTGGTCGATGCGGAGTCTGCAACGATCGACGCTGCCGGAGACGCTGTTGAAGATACGGTTAATACGCTGCTGCGTCTGGGTTGGAATCTGATTGGCGATCCTTACGATTCCACGCTGGCTTTGGATGATATGCTTTTCCGCTGGGCGGATACGACTTATACCAAAAGCGAAGCGATTGAAGACAGGTTGATTATACCTGTTTTCTGGGGACTGACTTCAAGCCGGGGCTATTTCTCAATGCGCCATATCGAGCCGTGGCATGGATATCTGTTCCGCACGCTGGTAGATTCGCTGTCTGTGCTGATGTACCGCGCAGATCCCGTTTTGGCTCCGCCAAGGGATAACGCCGATCAACCCACGCCGGATATGTGGACGCTGAATCTCTTTGCTCAGGCGGGAGATTATGTGACGAACGGCGTTGCAATCGGTTCGCACGAGGAAGCCAGCGACGGTTTCGATCTTGAATTCGATTTTCCGACTCCGCCGGGATCGCCAGACGGGCAGCCGGTTCGAGCTTGGTTCCAGCGAGACGATTGGGACGAAGATATCGGCTCGAATTTCTCTTACGACATTCGCGCTCCATTAACCGGAACCACTGAGTGGACGTTGAACGTACAGCCGAACGAGCCGGGCGAAGTCGTGATTGGCTGGACGGGCGTCTTTGGACAGCTTCCGGAAAACTACCGCGCGTTTCTTATCGATCGGGCGAACAACCGGGCAGTCGATATGATGAAACTGTACGGCTATAAATTTGAGTGCGGCGAGGAACCGCATCAGTTGACGATTCGCGTCGATATCGAACCTCTTGGCGCTCCCAAGGATGTTGAACGCCCGCCGGCTGAATGGAGTCTGCTGACGGCGTATCCCAATCCGTTTAACGCGACCGTAAACTTGAAATACGGCGTATCGACCGCCGGTTTCGTTTCATTGAAGGCGTACGATACTACAGGCAGGCTGGTTCAGACATTAACCGCCGAAAACCTGGAAAGAGGCTACCATGCCTATACATGGAACGCCGAAGAGCTGGCGGAAGGATTATATCTGATCAGGCTTGAGACTGCAAACGATGCCGTAACGCAAAAAGTTCTGCTGCTGAAGTAGAATTTATGTTTGAGGAAGTCAATCGAGTCCGCTCAGCGGGCTAAGTGATCTTCTTGTAAAGTAAAAAAACTCTAACAGTAGGGCAGGCGTCTCTGCCTGCCAACCAACATCCAACAGGATGAGAAGGTTGGCAGGCAGAGACGCCTGCCCTACTTGGATTACAAAGGGTTGAGCGTCTGGCAGAGACGCCTGCCCTACTTGGAGGACTGAGCGCTTGGCTCCCAACCCTACCGCTTAAACCACTTATCAATTTCTTTTCTACTCACCACATGATAAATCGGTCGGCCGTGCGGGCAGAATTCGGGATCTTCGGTTTGGAAAAGCTCTTCGATCAACTGCTTCATCTCTTCCGGTTTCAGCCTTTGGTTGGCTTTGATAGCGGCTTTACAGGCGAAACCCGCCGCCAGCCGCTTGCGCGGATCGGACTCTGTCGATGAATTCTCGAGGTACTCGGTCAGTATGCCTTTTATCATGTCTTCTTCATCGGAAACCCGGATTCCCGAAGGGGTCGCTTCGATGCGGAATTCGTACTTGCCGAACGGCTCGATTAAAAAACCCATCGCATTCAGCAGCGGCATAGCCTCTTCTATTAAATTGGCGTCTTCGGGCGAGAGACTGATGGTAACCGGAAACAGAAGCTGCTGGCTCGTCCAGGGCATCTGTTCCATCGCCTTAAGCGCTTGTTCGTAAAGGATGCGCTCATGCGCGATGTGCTGGTCGATAAAAGCGATGCCGGTTTTTAACGGCGCCATGATAAAAGTATCGAATACTTGCAGCAATTCTGGTTTTTCCTCTAATTTTCTGAGTTCGTCCTCTTTCTTCGAATCTTCAGACGCTTGTGATAAGGCTGAACGAGGCCGGGCTGGAGGCAAATCGAATGCCCCGCCGGCGTCTTCGCCGCGATCTTTGTCCGGCGGAAACGGCATAATCGGATCGGATGGAGCGTGGTATTTTTTTGAGATCGGAATATAAGGTTTAAGATGTTCGGGAGCGTTCCGAACGCCTGCTTCCCGCGCCGACGGTTCTTCCGCCTCGTCCCGTTTTGCATCGAGCTCCGCATTTGACGGCGGCGTAAACTCTTCCGGCATTTTCGCGCCTGATATTGCGTCTCTGACGGCTTTCCACACTGCGCTGCGCGAGCCGCCTTCATCGGCGAATTTGACCTGTTTTTTTGCCGGATGAACGTTTATGTCGAACCTGTCGGGGCTGCTCACCAGGAAAATCACAAAGACCGGATGTCCGCCGGAGACAAAATATGGCTCGCAGGCGGTGTAAACGGACTGGTTCAATCCGGCGCTGAAAATGGGGCGTTTGTTCAGAAACAGGAACTGAGCGTCGCGATTTCGCTGGGTCAGAGACGGCGGTGAAATAAATCCGGTAACCTTCATCCATTTCTGATTATAATCGATTTCGATCAATTCCTCCGCGATATCGTCGCCGAAAATCATCGACAGCCTCTCGCGCGGCGTCCCGGCCGGAAGATCGTAAAGTTTATCGTTTCCGCGATAGAATTCCCATGAAATGTCCGGAAAGGCTAAAGCGAACTGTTTAAAAACGAGTGCGATCCATTTGAATTCCGTGGGATCGGTGCGCAGAAATTTTCTGCGGGCGGGAACGTTATAAAAAAGGTGGCTGACGCTTATCGACGTACCGGCGCTAGCCGAAACCGGTTCGCACTTATCGACCTTGCCTCCGGATATTTTCATAATCGTTCCGACGTCCGTATCGTGAGGCTTGCTGACAATTTCAAGTTTGGAAACTGCGGCGATCGAGGGCAGGGCTTCCCCGCGAAAACCGAATGTCGTCAGCGCTTCGAGGTCCTCGAAACGGGTGATCTTGCTCGTGGCGTGCCGTCCGATAGCTATCGCCAGATCGGCGTCGGTCATTCCCATGCCGTTATCGACGACCTTTATCAGCGTCCGCCCCGAATCCTTTATAACCACGGTTATTTTGTCGGATTGAGCGTCGATAGCGTTTTCGATCAGTTCTTTTAGGACGGCGGCGGGGCGTTCGACCACCTCGCCGGCGGCGATCCGGTCGGCTACCGCCTGCGGCAAAGCCGCAATTTTGGGCCTTCGGACGTCGCTGTTGTCTGGATTTCTATCGTCTTTATTCATTCATTTTGTACGTTTCGACTGTCTTTTTTACCTTCGATCCGGCAGCATCATCGGCGCCGATTTCTATGCCGGTCATCGGTTTTCTGATTCCCCCAAGAAGATAAACAATAATTATAACGATTACGAAGAGGATAATCAATGTAAACGTTCTTCTCGAACTGCTGCGGGATCGATATTGAGTCGATCTGCCGATCTTTATTCGCCGGTCGGTTTCCTCTTCGGGCTTGCGGTAGTAGCGTGGTTTATAATTAAACTGCCTCGGTCTTATTAGTTTAAAAAAAGGCATCGATAGACTCAAAAATAAATGGGAGAGCCGCCGGTGAAAATAGAGTACAGCATCAGCGAAGGTTTGCCGATGATGGTCCAGAAAATAGGTATGTTTAGAAACTGGCTGATTAAAATGACCCCGATTAAAATTAGAAAGCCGTTGCTGGCGAAACGCTCCCAAGCCGGCTGATATCGTTCCGGGAGCAATCCGCTTAAAATGTGCGAACCGTCGAGCGGCGGTATAGGAATAAGGTTGAACAAAGCCAGGATAAAGTTGATGAAAATAGTGAACGTCAAAGCCAGATATAGATAATTATTGTGATATTGCTGCACAATTCCAGCGCCCACAAGCGCTTGCAAAAGGATTCCGAGTAATGCGCCGAAAATAATATTCGACGCCGGACCGGCAAAAGACACCCAAATCAGCCGCCTGCGCACTTCCCTGATATCGCCTCTGAAATTATTGGCGTTAACCGGAACCGGTTTCGCCCAGCCGAAATTGAACAGGAACAGCATTATCGTTCCAATCGGATCGAGATGCGATATTGGATTCAGCGTCAGCCTGCCCTGATCTTTGGCGGTTGTGTCTCCGTTTTTGAAAGCGATCCAACCATGCGAAAATTCATGCACGGTAAGCGCAATCAGAATTCCAGGGGCTTTCAACAAAAAATTTAAGATAAATTCGTTCATGCCGTCTAAATAGTGTTACGGAATTTAAAAGAGTTACGGTTAATATAGCTCATTATTAATCCATAGGCAATGCAGTTTCTGAATTGAACGCCGGTTAATTATTAGGAAAATGGAATTATGGATTTATCGCATTGAGTGCGCGCTTCAGCGCGTACCGGGTGCCTCATGCGCGCTGAAGCGCGCACTCAATGTGATTAAACCAGCGATTTTCATGTTGCGTGGCGAAGCTCGCTTCATGAGCAATTACTGGGAAAATAGACCGCTTAATC
>CAZWOY010000149.1:0-8771 GCA_964635255.1 uncultured bacterium | reverse complement strand
GCAGACGAGGGCGTCTGCAAGCAGAAGCGTGCGTTTTACAGGGGAACGGCTTGCAGACGGGGGCGTCTGCAAGCTCTCGTTAATAATAGCTCGAACAAGAGTGTTCGAGCTACTAAAACTGGAAAAAAGATATGCCACGGATTGCTGTCATCGCCGGCGATGGGATCGGCGTCGATGTTACAAAGGAAGCGTTAAAAGTTATGTCCGCGATACGCGACTCGAGCGGAATCGATCTCGTCTGGGACGAGTTCGATTATGGCGCGGATAAATATTTGGAAACCGGCGTCACACTGCCGGACGAGGAAGTCGAGAACTTCCGCAATAATTACGACGCCGTGTTCGTAGGCGCGGTCGGCGACCCTCGCGTGCCCGACATGACCCACGCGCGGGATATTCTGCTTGGGATGCGGTTTAAGCTCGATCTGTACGTAAACTACAGACCATGCCGGCTGCTTGACGAGTCGCTCTGCCCATTGAAAGACAAGACTATCGATGACGTCAATTTTGTCGTATTCCGTGAAAACACAGAGGGATTGTACACTCACGCCGGCGGGATAATGAAAAAAGGCACGCCCGACGAGGTCGCGGTGCAGACGTCGATCAACACGCGCAAAGGAGTGGAGCGGATTATCAGGCACGCTTTCGAGTACGCCAAGTCGAACGGAATGCCGAAAGTCTGCATGTCCGACAAATCCAACGCCATGCGCTTCGAGGGCGACCTCTGGCAGCGGACGTTTTTCGAGATTAACGAGGAATATCCCGATATCGAAGGCAGCCACTGGTTCATCGACGCTCTTCTGATGCAGATGGTCAAACGTCCCGAACAGTTCGACGTCATCGTATCCTGCAACATGTTCGGCGACATCATAACCGACATGGGCGCGCAACTCTGCGGCGGAATGGGGCTGGCAGGTTCAGGCAACATCCATCCCGGCAAGACGTCGCTGTTCGAGCCGGTGCACGGTTCAGCGCCAAAGTATGCGGGAAAAGACGTGGCTAATCCATTGGCGGCGATTTTGACTGTCGGAGTCATGCTGGAAACCCTCGGCTGCCCCGAATGGACGCCCAAACTGGAGCAGATCATCCGCGAAATGGTCAGATCCGGGCAGGTTCCGAGAGACATGGGCGGCGATTTGGGAACGGCGGCGGTCGGCGATTTGGTTTATTCGCAGATTAAGAGTTAACCACTATGGCGCGAAGAACACAGGAAGAATCCAACAATTGTGCAAAGATTTTAATAATTAAAGTAATATTTCGATAGAAAATGCCCGAGATTAGTCGTTTTTACGGAATTAAGATTATGATGCATGTTCGAGAGCATTCGCCTCCACATTTTCATGCTCTTTATTCCGGACATGAGATAGCGGTGAGTATAAGAAATACTGAAATAATAGAGGGAAGTTTTCCTAGGCGAGCTTTTAAACTTGTGAAAGAATGGGCGTCTTTGCATAAAGAAGAATTAATGGAAAACTGGCAATTGATGGAATTAAAAAGATCATTAAAGAAAATTCAGCCATTGGAGTAAAAGTATGTTAGAAAAGGTAAAGTCAGTTCGAGTTCTTGAAGGAACGAGGTTGTGGCTAAGGTTTAAGGACGATGTGGAAGGAGAAATCTCCATTGATGAAATTACAGCATTCGAGGGAGTATTTGAACCTTTGAAAGATAGAGAATATTTTGTAAAAGTCCGCGTCAATCGAGATTCAGGAACAATCGAGTGGCCAAATGGCGCAGATATTGATCCGAGTATTCTCTATTCGGAAGTTACCGGAAAACCGATTATAATTAAAGGTCATGGCGTCGTCTATGATCCGGTGAAGAGAAAAAAGACGGTACACCATGTTTAAATGGTTAGCCATGGGTATGCATTCCCACGCAAGCGCATGGGAACGATACGAGTTTAGAGGAGAGTCTTATTGACGTTAGCTGAAAAAATATTAGCCAGCCATGCGGGGCTTGAATCGGTCAAGCCGGGGGATATGGTTATGGCTAAGCTGGATATGGTTTTAGGAACGGACGTTACGGTTCCGCTCTCGGTTGAGGTTTTCAACCGGATGGGAGCCGAAACCGTCTTCGATCCGGACAGGATCGCGCTGGTGAACGATCATTTTGTGCCGGCTAAGGACATTAAAGCCGCCGCGCTGTCGAAGATCATGCGCGAATTTGCGCGTAAATACGGCGTGAAGAACTATTTCGAGGTCGGACGGTCGGGAATCTGCCATTCGGTTCTGCCGGATCATGGGCTGGTTTACCCGGGCGATCTGATCGTCGGCGCGGACAGCCATACTTGCACCTACGGCGCGCTGGGAGCGTTTTCGACCGGCATCGGCTCCACCGATATGGCTTGCAGTTGGGCTATCGGCGAGCTCTGGTTCAAGGTTCCCGAATCGACTAAAGTCATCGTTAACGGCGAACTTCAGAAATATGTGGGGCCTAAAGATCTGGTTCTGCATATTATAAACCAACTTGGAGTCGATGGCGCGCGCTATCAGGCGATTGAATTTTGCGGCTCAACGATAGAGAATATGTCCATCGACGGCAGAATTACGGTCTGCAATATGGCGATCGAAGCGGGCGCTAAAACCGGATTGATTGCGGCGGACGACGTAACCTGGAATTTTATCGACAAGGTGTGGAACAAACCGAAACCACATCGGAATTCAGAACAATTGAGCAGCGACCCGGATGCAGAGTACAGTCAGGTTCTTGAGATCGATGCGAGTAAAATCGAACCGCAAGTCGCCGAGCCTTATCTGCCCTCGAACACTCGAAACGCCGGCGACCTCAATTTAATCGAAGTCGATCAGGTTGTCATCGGTTCCTGCACAAACGGCAGAATCGAAGATTTCAGAGCGGCTGCAAAGATTATGGGCAATAAGCCTGTGCATCCGGCCGTCCGGCTGATTTTGATCCCGGCGACGCCTGAAATCGCGAGCCGGATGATCGACGAAGGTTTGACGCAGAAGTTCCTGCGAGCCGGCGCCGTCATTTCGCCTTCGACCTGCGGTCCCTGCATTGGAGGACACATGGGCATTTTGGCTGAGGATGAGGTCGGGCTGTTCACAACCAACAGGAATTTCCGCGGACGCAACGGTCATCCAACTTCGAAAGTATATCTTGCCGGACCGGAAGTTGCCGCAGCGACGGCGTTAACCGGCAGAATAACCGATCCGCGCATAATTAACTAACAAGCTTGAAAACGATGGAAACACAAACCGCAAGCGTTAAACATAAAAAAGTGCAGCCGTTAATAGAAAGCCTCGGCTTCCTCGTCAACGGCGCAGGCAAGATGATGCGCGGCGCATTGGAAGCCAGACTGAAGGAATTCGAGATCACGACAACGACCTGGACGGCTCTGATTGAATTAGGTCAGAAGGAGCGACTCACGCAGACCGATCTGGCGCGCAGGATTTTTCTGGACGGCGCAACCATTACGCGCACGCTCGATCTGCTCGAATCGCGCGGCTATATACGGCGGCTCAGGGATGATAACGACCGGCGCACTCACATAATCGAGATAACCAAAGACGGCTATGACGTAGCGTTGAAATGTTCCGAATACGGCGCTGAAGTTAACGACGAGTTCACACAATACTTGAATGGAAACGATCGTGAAGAGCTTGAGGAAATGCTGCGAAAAATAATCGAATACAAATTAGAAGAGCAGAACAATGACAACCATTAAGGATAAAACGCTGAAAGGCAAGGCGCATAAATACGGCGATTCGATAGATACGGACGTGATTATTCCGGCTCGCTATTGCACAAGCTACCATGAAGAGGACTTAGCGCCGCACTGCCTCGAAGATTTAGACGCGTCGTTCGCTTCGCGCGCGGAAAAGGGCGATATACTCGTCGCCGGCGAAAATTTCGGCTGCGGCTCTTCGCGCGAAAACGCGCCGATCGCCATCAAAGCGGCGGGCGTCTCATGCGTGATCGCCAAATCGTTCGCTCGAATATTCTACCGGAATTCGATCAACATCGGCCTGCCGATTTTCGAAGCTCCGGATGCTGCCGCAGGTATTGAAAACAGCGACGAAGTCGAGGTCGATCCGCAGACGGGTGCGATTAAAAACCTGACGAAAGGCGGCGAATGGAAGGCTTTGCCGTTTCCGGACGCGATCCGGGAGATTATCGATATCGGGGGATTGGCGGGGTATGTCCGGCAGAGGCTGGGGAAATGATACAATTAAGAACATCCGCATGATGTAAAATCCAATTGTGAACTTTACCGTGAAAAGGATTTAAAGGATTTAAACTGATGGAGTATAAGGACTTATTCGAGAAGAACTTAGTTCTTTCAATGGAATTCAATCAGTATATTCTGGACAACCCAGAAGTTGCAGATAGAATACTAAATGACTCCTTAGTCGTGATTTTGCCGGATTAGGATAAGGAACTCGCTGCGGAAAACATGAAGATTGCAGAAGCAAGACGCGAGGAAGGTCAGCCGATGGTTACTGCCAGAGTTCAGAAACTCGCGCCTCCAAAAAAATCGAGGCTAATCGAGCCGAAGCTGGGGTTGGTTGATAATTAGCCCCAAACCCGGATTCCGTGAATCCGGGCGACATTGTTCTTTTAAATTCCAAAGAATTCACAGCGTTTTCGAAAAGAACACCACACACGAGAACAGCAGCCTGAAAACGATTTTGCAGCATACAAAGATTTTAAATAAGCGAGGAGTTTAGATGGATTTCCGTGAACCGCTGAACAAGTTAATTCACGAGCCCACAGATTTTACAAAAGGACTCAACTTTCCGCCGCCGGAGCGCATAAAAATATACGACTCGACGCTGCGCGACGGCGAGCAAATGCCCGGCGTGGCATTCTCTCCCGGACAGAAGTACACGCTTGCCAAACATCTATCGGATATAGGCTGCGACATACTCGACTTAGGCTTTCCATTTGCGGCGCTTTCAGACAGGCACGCGCTGCAGTTGATCGTCCAGGGTAAGCGCATGGGCGAAATTCGCGAGGACGTCGAGCTGCTGGTCATGTGCCGGTCAAATCCTAAGGATATCGACGCTACGATTCAAACCCTGCGTGATATCGACGTGGATATAACGGACGTTACGTTCTTCATTTTCACATCCGGTTCCGACCTGCACTTGAAGTATAAAATCGGCAAAACGCTTATAAAGCGCGAAGGCAGAGACCTGTCCAAATGGCTCGATCTGCCGGTCGAGTTTTATCGGGAAGCCAATCTGAAAATGCAGTGCGACGCTATTAGGCACGCGGTCGATCAAGGCGTCGCGAAAATCGAATTCGGCGGCGAGGACGGCAGCCGCGCCGATCTCGAATATACCATCGAACTGGCTAAAGCCGGAATAGCTGCGGGCGGCACCCGCTACTCATTCCCGGATACGGTCGGATGTTTCACGCCCGAAGGCGTCGATTATTACATCCCGCGCATTGTCAGCGAGTTTCCGGGAGAAGACTTGGTCTGCCATTTTCACAACGACTTCGGCTTAGCCAATATCAACACGATCCGCGCCATGTCGCACGGCATAAACGTCCCAACCTGCACCGTTAACGGCATGGGCGAACGCGCCGGCAACGCTCCGCTGCATCAGGTCGTGGTCACGCTCAAGCAGCTTTATGGAATCGAACTGCCGCACTTTAAATATGAAAAGCTGCGCGAGCTGCGCAGGATCGTCGAAGATTATTCGGGCATTCCGGTTTCCGCCCATGAACCGATTATCGGCGAAGGCGTCTTTACGCATGAATCGGGCATACACACGGCGGGACTGTTGATCGATCCTGCGGTTTACCAGGTTATCCCGCCGGATCTCGTCGGCGCAGAGATAAAATATGTCTTCGGCAAGCACTCAGGTCTCGGCGCAGTGAAAGCCGTTCTGCAAAAACCGGAATTCCGCGCCGGTCTTGAACGAGACGGCGTCGAGGTAACCAACGAACTTGTCGAAGCGGTAACGCTGTTCGTTAAGGACGTCCGGCAAAAACGGACGAGATCGGATAAATTCACTTCGGTTACCGAAGCCTATTACCGGGAATATGACCAGTTGGGCATTTCGGAACTGCGGCTTGTCGAGTTGGCTTCGACTATCGGAAGACTGCTAAACGAAGGCGCCGTCGTGCCTTCATTGGCGGTAGCGGAAGGAGAGCCGCACAGCGAACCGCAAGTCGATTATTTTCCTGCATGGAGTTGGAAGAAAAAACAAATAGATAAAGAAAAAGGGAAGAAAAATGAGTCTTGATTGGCTGCCCCGCGAAGGGGGATCGAAAGATCACGACCTCTGGAGCGATCAATTCCTCGGAGGCGAAGCTCCTACGGTTCAATATGAACTGAAACCGATTAAGGATGCGAACGGCGCTGACGTCGAGGGGCTTTACAGCGCCTGGGTTATTTTGGACAATCCCAGTCAGTACAATTCCTACACCACGGAGATGGTCAAGGGCGTTATCGCCGGATTCCATAAGGCTTCGATGGACAGGCGCGTCGTGGCGGTCGTATTCACCGCTATGGGCAATAAAGCCTTCTGCACCGGCGGGAATACAAAAGAATACGCCGAATATTATTCCAATCGACCGACCGAATACGGCTTGTACATGGACCTGTTCAACGGCATGGTCGATGCGATCCTGAACTGCAAGAAACCGACCCTCTGCCGCGTGAACGGCATGCGCGTAGCTGGAGGGCAGGAGATCGGCATGGCGTGCGACTTAGCCGTCACCGTAGATACGGCGATATTCGGACAAGCCGGTCCCCGGCACGGTTCGGCTCCCGACGGCGGCTCGTCCGACTTCCTGCCGTGGATGCTGACGATTGAAGACGCGATGTGGAACTGCATTTCGTGCGAGCTTTGGTCGGCGTACAAAATGAAGCGTCTCGGACTGGTCAGCAAAGTCGCGCCGGTCTTGAAGGACGGCGATAAATTCGTGCGCAACCCTCTGATCATAACCGATAAATACGTCGATGACGGCGAGATCGTGTACGGCGAATTCGCGCGCGGCGAGGAAGCCAAACAGGCAAAAGCGTTCCTGAAATCCGCTGAGTACGATTTCAGCAAAGTGGACGGCGAGATCGATAAAATTCTATGGACGTTCACCAACCTGTTCCCCGGCTGTCTGATAAAATCCATCGACAGCATACGCCAGAAAAAGAAGTTCTTCTGGGATCAAGCCAAACTGGCAAACCGCCACTGGCTGGCAGCCAACATGGCAACCGAAGCTTTCTTAGGCTTCCACGCCTTCAACACAAAAAAGATCACCGGCAAGGACGCCATAGACTTTATCAAGTACAGACAGCTGCAGGCGGAGTGCGCTGCGTTTGATGATGAGTTTATGAAAGCGGTGCTCGGGAAGCCGATTGAAAACTGACGGTTATTCAGGATAAGTTTGCAAGTTTTCAAGTTGCAAGTTTGCAAGTTAGGATAACTTAGAGATGACTTTTAAAAGGTTAGAAGATATTGACGCTTGGAAAAGAGGATGCAGATTAGCGGTCGATGTGTACAAAATTACGCAGCAAGAACCGCTTTCTAAAGACTGGGGACTTAGAGATCAAATCAGAAAATCAGTAATCTCAATTCCTTCAAATATCGCGGAAGGATTTGAGCGAAATTCAAACCGCGAGTTCAAACGGTTTCTGAATATCGCAAAAGGCTCCTGTGGCGAGTTAAGAACGCAGCTTTATATTTCTAAAGCGCTTGAATTGACGTCGTCATCCAAAGTCGATCCATTCATAAAAGAATGCATAGAACTGTCATCCATGATTCAAAGTCTGACAAGCTATTTAGATAGGTTGCTAGCGAAATCTTAACTGGCAAACTTGCAAACTTGCAAACTTGTTAACTTGTTAACAACTAATCATTAACAGGAACATAAAGGAATTGAGAAATGGGAATTCTCGAAAATAAAACCGCCATCCTAACCGGCGGCTCTCTCGGCATCGGCGCGGCTATTGCGCTTGAGCTTGCTAATGACGGCGCTGACGTGGCGTTGAACTACCGCAAACATTCCGACGAAGCGGAAGCGGTTGCGGCTAAGATTCGCGAAATGGGGCGGAAAGCGCTCGTTGTGCAGGCGGACGTGTCGAAATTCGACGACGCGCAGAACATGGCGAAGAAGGTCATGGACGAATGGGGCAAGATCGATATTCTGGTCTGCAACGCCGGCATAAACTGGGACGGCGTGATCTGGAAAATGAAGGAAGAGCAGTGGGATACGGTTGTCGATATCAATCTGAAAGGCTACTTCAATTATATCCGCGCCGTCGCTCCCTACATGCGGGAAGCCAAATACGGCAGGATCGTCTGCCTGACGTCGATCAACGGCATGCGCGGCAAGTTCGGTCAAGCCAACTACAGCGCGACCAAAGCCGGCATCATCGGTCTGGTCAAGACGACGGCTAAAGAATTAGGCAACAAAAACATAGTCGTCAACGCCGTAGCCCCCGGCTTAATCATGACCGACATGATGGAAAAAATGCCGGAAGAAGCCAAACAGGCGTCGCTGAACGAAACCGTCGTGAAGCGGCTTGGCGCGCCCGACGACGTGGCGCATGTGGTCAGTTTCTTCTGCAGCGATTATGTGCGGCATGTGACCGGGGAAGTTATTAAGGTCGATGGGGGGCAGTATATTTAAAGGGATCAAGGGATCAAGGGATCAAGTGAGAAAGTGAGAAAGTGAGAAAGTGAGAAAAAACGCAGACAAAAAGCAGCCCAGATATGCTTATCCGGGTATCGGACAGAAGTTTACACCTCCTTGATTCCATTTTCATGTTCCGTGGCGCTGGAGCGACGGCATGAATAATTCTC
>CAZWOY010000148.1:0-8801 GCA_964635255.1 uncultured bacterium | reverse complement strand
AGATGTTAGGAGATTGCTTAGTCTGCTAAAGGCAGACTCGCAATGACACTTTTGCATGCGCGTAGTAATATTGCAACTGGCAATAATCAACGTATGATTCTCCTAACTGGCAAATATGCTTTATACAGATGTATCATGTCTAAATGGGTATTGCTATTTTATGATAGGAACTTTAAATTTAAGATTACTCTTTTAAGAGACACGAAACATTAGTTAACAACAGTCAAATGCTTAGAACAAATTATTTTGCACCTACGTTGCGAGAAGTTCCCGCCGAGGCGACGGCAACTTCTCACAAACTTATGTTAAGAGCCGGTTTAGTAAAGATGCTGGCGGCGGGAATCTATTCTTATCTGCCGCTGGGGTGGGCTGCAGTGCGCAAAGCGTCGGAAATTATTCGCCAGGAAATGAATCGGATTGGCGGACAGGAAATTTTACTGCCGGCTTTAACGCCTGCGGATATTTGGAAAGAAACCGGAAGATCCGAAGATTTCGGCGAGATCATGCTGCGGTTTAAAGACCGGCGCGGTACGGAAAACTGCCTTGCGCCGACGCATGAAGAAATTATCTGCTCAGTCGCGCGCGGATTCATCAGAAGCTGGCGCGACCTGCCGCAAATCTGGTATCAGATGCAGACAAAGTTTCGCGACGAACCGCGCCCGCGAGGCGGATTGCTCAGACTCCGGCAGTTCATTATGAAAGACGCCTATTCGCTCGACCGGGATGAAGAGGGACTTGATAAAAGCTATGAAGCGCATCGGGAAGCGTATGAACGAATTTTCCAACGCTGCGGACTCGACTATTTTATCGTAGGCGCTTCTTCAGGCGTCATGGGAGGCGCTAAATCGCAGGAATTCATGGTCGAATCGGACGCCGGCGAAGACGAAGTCGCTCGCTGCCAGAAATGCAGCTACGCGGCAAACGTCGAAGTCGCATCGTCGAAATCCCCCCCCGTATCCGAAGGCGAGGCTTCAACGCTGAAAGAGGTCTCGACGCCAACGCAAAAGACGGTCGAGGAAGTCTCTGCATTTCTGAAAGTTCCCGCGAGCCGGATGGTTAAGACCTTAATCTACATGACAGGAACAGGACCCGTAATGGCGTTGATCGCAGGCGACGATGATCTTTCCGAAGACAAGTTGAACGCAGTCGCCGGCTGCCCCGCAAGACCGGCGCTGCCTGAAGAAGTGTTGAACTATTTGAAAGCGGAAGTCGGTTTTCTGGGACCTCACGGCGCCCATGGCATACCCGTCTTCGCCGATCTAAGGCTTAAGGACGCGAAGGGTATGGCGACCGGCGCAAACAAGAACGGCTATCACGTTACCGGACTAGATTTGAACCGGGACGTCAAATCGGTTAAATACGTCGATCTGCGAACGGTCAAATCAGGCGAGGGATGCCCGTCATGCGGCGAAAAAATGCAAATCGCCAAAGCCATTGAGATCGGACATATTTTTAAATTGGGCGTTAAGTATTCGGAAGCTATGCATGCGACGTTCCTGGATGAAAACGGAAGCGAAAAGCCGATTATCATGGGCAGCTATGGCATAGGCGTTGAGAGGATCTTAGCGGCAGCGATCGAGAACCACGCTGATAAAGACGGCATCAGATGGAATTCGGCGCTGGCGCCGCTCGATGTAATTGTAATACCTTTAGGCGACGATGACGAGGTTTTATCGACGGCGGATGAAGTTTACCGGACGCTCCGGCAGGCGAATAAATCCACGCTGCTGGACAACCGCGAAGCAAGGCCGGGCGTAAAAATGAAAGACGCCGACCTGTTAGGAATCCCGGCGCATGTCGTCGTGTCCGCGCGAAATCTGAAGAACAATCAGATTGAGATAAAGAATCGTTTCACGGGCGACCGGCTCTATGTTTCAAAAAACGACGTCTTGAAAACAATCGATGAGATTCACCACAACTTGACGCCGGAGGCGAAACTATAATAGCGGTTCGGGCTTGGGCGTCCGAGCGCTGTAGGTATTCTTGGGATATTTTATCCCTTTTCAATATCATTCGTGAGGAGGTTATTTGAGAATTCGTCAAAAGGCGGATAATTTTACCGAAGCCGACCTTGTCAGAAAAATGGGCG
Source organism: uncultured bacterium (assembly GCA_964635255.1). Taxonomy (GTDB): domain Bacteria; phylum Electryoneota; class AABM5-125-24; order Hatepunaeales; family Hatepunaeaceae; genus CAZWOY01. Next base: position 6,712 of record CAZWOY010000148.1, on the reverse strand, counting down.
TTTATCCTTATTTCAGGCCTATTGATTCCGATCAGGATACAGTGGTTCTAATTCAGGGGAAAAAGGTCCTGATGATGGGTTCGAATAATTATCTTGGACTGACCAATCATCCTGAAGTTAAGGCAGCGGCTAAAAAAGCCGTCGATCGATATGGAGCGGGATGCGCCGGATCGAGGTTTCTAAACGGCACGCTGCGCATCCACTTAGAGGTTGAGGAGGAAATCGCCGATTTTATAAATAAGGAAGCGGCTTTACTTTATTCAACCGGCTTTCAGGTAAATCAGGGCGTGATTTCAAGTTTAGTTGGACGAGATGGCGCCGTCATTATCGACAGAGCCAATCATGCGAGTATTATTGACGGATGCCGCCTTTCATTCGGTAAAACCTTCAAATATGAACATAATGACATGACGGCGTTGGAAAAGGTTTTAGCCAATTTAAACGGGGTAAACGGTCTAATCGTCATCGACGGCGTGTTTTCAATGGAAGGCGATATCGCTCGACTCGATGATATAACCAGATTAGCGCATAAATACAATTGCGACGTAATGGTCGATGACGCTCATTCCATTGGAGTTTTGGGAAAAAATGGGCGAGGCACCGCCGAGCATTTCGACGTTGAAGACGACGTCGATTTGATTATGGGCACTTTTTCAAAATCTTTAGCCTCAATTGGAGGATTCATCGCCGGCGACAGATCGGTAATCGAATTTCTCAAGCATCATTCACGCGCGCTGATTTTCTCGGCTAGTCCGCCTCCCGCCTCCGTCGCCGCGGTTCAAGCGGCAATTCGGATTATCAAACGCGAACCTGAGAGGCTAAAAAAACTATGGGATAATACTAAACGGTTGTGGGATCAATTGCATAAAATTGGAGTCGATACCGGTCATTCGGAAACGCCGATCGTTCCGGTAACCATCGGCGACGATCTCACGACTTTTAAGGTTTGCAAGAGCCTGCATGAAAAAGGCGTTTTTGTAAATCCTGTGATCTCGCCGGCAGTTCCTCCCGGTAAATCATTAATCCGGTTATCAATAATGTCAACGCATACATTTGAACAGATCGACCGGGCGGTTTCGATTATCGACAAAGTTTTAATGGAATTCGAAATTAAAAGAACCTATTCACCATCCCGTGAAGCAGTCAGTAAAAAGGAACTTTAGGTATAACACGGTGGTATTTTGGCGATAAAAATTCATCAAGTCAAGCGCCCTAAAGACAGAAACAAGTTTATAAGCTTTCCCTATAAACTTCACTCTAATGAAAAAAACTGGGTTCCGCCGCTTATCACGGAAGTCAAGTCCATTTTGGATTCAAACGCCAATCCGTTTTTCGAACACTCGGAAATGGAATTTTTCTTGGCTTATGAAAATGGGAAATTATTAGGCAGGATCGCGGCAATAATCGATGAGAATTATATCGATGTACGAAAGGAAGCTGTGGGTTTGTTCGGGTTTTTCGATTCGGTCAACCGGAAAGACGTCGCTAAAGCCCTTTTTAATACCGCCTCACGGTGGCTGCGTGAAAAAGGCATGGTTAAAATATTGGGTCCGACAAATCCATCGATGAATGATGAAATCGGGATTTTAATCGAGGGGTTCGACCTCCCCCCCGCTATCAAAATGGTTTGGAATCCCCCCTATTATCCGGAACTTTTCGAAGCCGCCGGTTTTTACAAAGCCATCGATATTTACGCTTATAACCTGACCGAAGATATGGTCTCCGAACGCCTGAAAAAAATTGGCGAAATGATATTGAAACGGACTAAAATAAACCTGCGCAATCCAAATTTCAAAGAATTCGACAAAGAAATAAGAATATTTCGCCGGCTGTATAACGAAGCCTGGTCGGATAACTGGGGCTTTGTCCCCTGGACGGAAGCGGAGTTCGTTCACGTCGCCAAATCGCTGAAAAAAGTCCTCGATCCGTCGCTGGTCTTTATCGCCGAACTGGATGGCGAACCGGTCGGTTTTTCAATCGCCATTCCCGATTTAAATTACGCTATTAAACGCACAAACGGTCGTTTATTCCCGCTGGGACTGCTAAAAATTCTCTGGTATTCGCGAAAAATCCACCGGCTGCGGATCGCAATATTAGGCGTAAAGAAGCAATATCGAAACCGGGGCGTCGATACGGCGATGTACTATGAAACCTGGCGCGTCGGAACAGGCAAAGGCTATGACGGCTGCGAGATGTCCTGGGTTCTGGAAAACAACGAGAAAATGAACAAAGCCGCGCAGATGATGGGCGCCGAGAAATATAAAACCTACCGGCTCTATGAGCGAAAACTCTGAGCTGCGCAACAGTCGTAAGATTTTCCTCACCGGAGGAACAGGATTTGTCGGTTCCAATACCGCTCATTATCTTGTTGAAATAGGATACAATCTCCGCTGTCTCGTTCGTCCGACAAGCGACCGTTCCACTCTGCCGCCGGGAGTCGAATTGGCGGAAGGACATCTTACCGATAAGGAGAGTCTTCGCAGAGGCGTCGAAGACTGCTGGGGCGCAGTCCATATCGGCGGAGCGGTAAAAGCGGCGAGTTTGCAGGATTTCTACACGATCAACCGTGAGGGTACGGCGCTCTTGACGCAGGTCGCGCGTGAGAGCGGCGTCGAGCGATTCATTTACTGCAGCAGCCAGGCGGCGGCGGGACCTGCGAAAGGCGCTCGACGGATTAAAGAATCGGACGCCCCTGTTCCGGTCACCAATTACGGCAGAAGCAAGTTAGCCGGGGAAAGAGCCCTTGCGGAGAACGCAGACGGGATGTGGTGGTGTATCGTAAGACCCCCTGCGGTTTACGGACCAAAAGACACAAGTTTCCTCTCGCTGGCGAAAGGAATTAAACGCGGCTTTAAACTCCGGCTCGGTCAAGGTTCAAAGTTTTCGATAATTCACGCCGCCGATCTTTCGAGGGCTTTCGTCCTGGCGTTGGAAGCGGATCAGCCTCCGGGCGGTATTTATTTCGCCACCGATGGGCGCAACCACGACGATCGCGAACTTTCCGGCTTGATTGAAGCAATCCTTAAAAAAAAGGCGTTTATGCTGAGGATTCCTGTAAGCGCAGCGCTGGCGGCGGCAGCCGTAAACTCGCTTGCTGGCAAATTAACCGGCAAAACCGTTTTCATTACGCCTGATAAAATTCGAGATCTGACGCAAGGCAGCTACATCTGCGACGACAGCCTGCTGCGCGATGCAACCGGCTATAAAGAACAGTATGATCTCGAAACGGGATTAAAACAAACAATCGACTGGTATCAAGAGAAAGGATGGCTATGATAAAAGACTACGACAAAGACTGTCCGCTATGCCGTCTGGTGGAGGACAGAGAAATAAAATCACGATTGGTTCACGAGGATGATACCATCATGGTTGTGGACTGCATTGTCTGCCGCGTTCCGATGGCGGTATTGAAAGAACATCGATCGGATTTTTCGCCTGAAGAAGAGCAATATGTGCGCGATTTTTTCAGAGACCTTATTAAAAATCATCCGATACCGCTGGAAGACGATGTGAATCTGGAAGAAATGTGGGGCGGCGAATATCTTGTAAACGATCCGGCAACGACTCCTTGGGTGATCGATTGGGAACAGCGTAAAATACCGGCGCATGCGCATTGTCATTTGAGGCCCAAGGCGTTTCCTAAGACTGAGCATTGGGAAAAACTGAATATTGATTGATTCACCATAGCCTCCGCTCCTACGCGCGCATCTAATGGATTTTACTATATGTCCATCCAGAATTTCCTAAAAACCTTAAAAACAACCGATAGTTTCGCCTTCGATCTGGCTCACCATGAAAAAATCGAGCAGCGTGAATCCATTTATTCCGAACCAGCCTCCCCCCTGCTCCAGCGCGTCGAACTCGGTCTTTCATCGTTAGGCGTCAACCGGCTATACAAACATCAAACAGACGCTATCAACCTGCTGCGCGACGGCAAAAACGTCGTAGCGGTAACGCCGACCGCCAGCGGGAAAAGCCTGTTATATAATATTCCGGTCATCGAATATTTAGCCGATCATCCCGATAAACATGCAATTTACCTCTTCCCGCTGAAGGCTCTCGAACAGGATCAGGCGAAAAAACTGAACGAACTGTTAGCCGCTTGCGGACTGGGTAAAACGGTCCGAGCCGCTATTTACGACGGCGACACGCCCTCGAACATTCGCAGCCAACTGCGCAAACGACCGCCGAATGTTCTGATTACCAATCCCGATATGCTGAATCTGTCGATAATGAGCTATCATTCGTCGTGGGAGGATTTGCTGCGGGGTTTGAAATTTATCGTGATCGACGAGCTGCATATTTATCGGGGGATATTTGGCAGCCAGATTCTGCATCTGCTCCATCGTCTTCTGAGATTATGCCGGTACTATGGGGTGCAGCCGCAGATTATCGGGACCTCCGCCACGATTGCCGGAGCGAAAGAATTAGCTGAAGACTTGACCGGGCTGCCGTTCGAGATTATCGAGAACAGCGGCGCGCCGCAGACCAAGCGGCACTTTCTGTTTTTCAATCCCAATATCAGCTATATCTCGTTTGCATTGAAGCTATTCATCGCCGCCATTCAAGCCAACCTAAAAGTCATCGCGTTCACCAAAGCGCGGCGAACGACCGAATTGATGCAGCTTTGGCTCAACCGAACCTCCCGGCGTCTGGGAAAGAAAGTCAGCGCCTATCGCGCCGGCTACACCCCTGAAGAACGGCGCGAAATCGAATCGAAGCTCATCAGCGGCGAATTAAACGGCGTCATTTCGACTTCGGCGCTGGAATTGGGCATCGATATCGGCGGGTTGGACGTCTGCATCATGGTCGGCTATCCCGGCACAATTTCCGCAACCTGGCAGCGAGCGGGCCGGGTCGGACGCGGCTCGGAACCGGCTGTGATCTGCCTCGTCGCCGGTCAGGATCAACTCGACCAGTATTTCATGCGCAATCCGCAGGATTTTTTCTCCCGCCCGGTCGAAAAAGCCATCGTCGATCCGGCGAACGAATACATGCTTAAGCCGCATCTTCTATGCGCGGCTCAGGAAGCGCCGATCCACCGGGAAGATCCCTACTGGGATTCCCCGTTGTACAAGCCGTTGATAAAGGAACTTTCCCAAACCGGAAAACTGCTGCTGAGCGCTTCAGGCGACCGCTATTTTTCCGCCAGCCGCCGCCCACAGCGGGAAATCGACATCCGTTCGGCGGGCGAGCAATTACATATTGAAATAGAAAACAGCAAATCGACATTGGGATCGGTCAGCGGCAGGGCGGTATTCGCAGAGTGCCATCCGGGCGCGATTTACCTGCACCGCGCGGTGCAATACCTCGTTAAAAACTTGAATCTGCAGGCTAAAAAAATCACCGTCGCCAATTTGGAAGCAAATTACTATACCAATCCACTGTTTGAAAAAGACACGGAAATCTTAGAGGAATTTGAATCCAAAGAATTGAAAAACGGAATTGTAAAGCACGTAAAATTAAAAGTTACCGAACAACTCGTCGGATATCAAAAACGCAGATTTACGACTCAGGAACTGATATCGCAGCATGAACTGGAATTTCCGCCTACCTCCTTCGAGACTATCGGATTGGCGGTCGGCATTCCGGAAGCGTCCGCCGATGTTTCCGCCGAAGAAGGATTCCATTTCCGAGGCGGCATTCACGGCGTCGAACATTCGCTTCTTGCCCTGGCGCCCCTGTTCGCCCTCTGCGACCGGAATGATATGGGCGGATATTCGCAAGTCAATCATCCGCAATTGGAATCGCCGGCAGTCTTTCTCTACGACGGCTATCCCGGAGGGATCGGTCTCTGCGGCAGGCTGTTCGAGGTATTCCCGGATCTGGTGGAACGGACGTTGAAACTGGTTTCCGAATGCCCCTGCGAGAGCGGCTGTCCGTCTTGCATCCATTCTCCGAAGTGCGGTCACGGCAATATCCCGCTGGATAAAGGATCGGCGGTTTTGACGCTCGAAATCTTAGCCGGCAGGCGAATACTACCTCAAAAAGGTAAAAAACAGAAATCCTCGAGAATTCTGAAAACTAAAGCGTCCCTGCAAAAACCACGGGAAGAAAAACCGGAACTTAAAATAAAACCGGTAAAATGGAGCAATAATCTAACCGCTGTTATCTTCGACGTAGAAACTCAGCGTAGCGCCGACGAAGTCGGAGGCTGGGGAAATATCAAAGCCATGGGGCTTGCCTGGGCGGTAGGTTATAAATACCCGGACGATGAATGGTTTGATTTTTCCGACAAGGACGTCGATAAACTGATTGAGTTGCTTAAATCTGCCGATGTCGTTGTAGGTTTTAACCAGATCCGCTTCGATTACGAAGTCCTGCGAGGATATTCAGGACACGATTTCAGAAAGCTCCCGAGTTATGATATTCTGGTCGAGGTAACCGGCGCGTTAGGGCACAGATTGAAACTCGATTCATTGGCTTCCGGAACGTTAGGCGTAAAAAAAATCGCCGATGGGCTGCAGTCGCTGGAATGGTACAAACAGGGCGAAATGGAGAAAATCGCCGAATACTGCCGTTACGATGTGGAAGTAACCCGCGATTTGTTTTTTTATCTGGTCAACAATGGTTATCTTTTATTTGAGAAGAAGGGCGTCGGGTTGGTTCGGGTTCCATTAACCTGGGATGAATCGAGGTACCGGAAGTAACGTTCGGCGGGATAAGACGCCTCCCTACATTGGGATATTGTTACGTGCATAAAATAGTTGCC
>CAZWOY010000147.1:0-8838 GCA_964635255.1 uncultured bacterium | reverse complement strand
AAATCGTGTTGCTGCCGGTTGTGACGCTGATCTTCGGCATCGGCGAAACCAGCAAGATTATTATGCTGTGGATGATACTCTTTTTTCAGTTGCTGATTACGACTCGCGACGCCGCCAGAAACGTCAGTCAAGAAGCGCGTTATTCGCTGTTGAGCCTGGGCGGAAATAAATGGCATCTTTTCCTGCACGTAATATGGCCCTCGTGTCTGCCATCGGTTATTACGGCGCTGCGGATTACGACCGGAACGGTAGTCGCCGTACTATTTTTCGTGGAATCCATCGGCACGAACTGGGGACTTGGATTTTACATCATCGACGCCTGGGGACGGGCGAACATCCCGCAGATTTTCGCCGGCATCGTCTGTATGGCGGCAATCGGCATTACCCTCTACGAATCTTTCGACCTTCTTGAAAAGAAATACTGTAAATGGACCCAACTGTAAACAAAAAACCGCTGAACGAATGGACGGACGAAGAGCGAGTTGCGTCGGTCAAGAAGATTTTTCGCGAAATCACCCCGGTTTACGACCGGATGAATCGCATCATGTCCGCCCGGCAGGACGTCCACTGGCGCAGATTCACAGTCCGGCGCATACCTGAAAATGCCGGAAAAGTGATCGATATAGCGACCGGTACGGGCGATCTGGCGATGGATATAAAGAAAAAGTTTGCGGGAGCGGAAGTATTCGGCGTCGATTTCGTGAAGGAAATGCTCGATTTAGCTGTGCTGAAGCTGAAAAAGAACAATTCTCTTAACGATATCTATTATGAATTGGGCGACGCCATGCATCTTCCCTTCCGTGAAAATCAATTCGACGCTTCAACGATTGCATTTGGACTGAGAAATATCCCCGACCGGCTGGGCGCAGTTCAAGAAATGGCGCGCGTCGTCAAGCCGGGCGGGAAAGTGATGGTCTTGGAAATGACGTTTCCTCGAAATATGAAGTTGCGAAAGTTCTTCTTCTGGCACTTGAACCGGATTATTCCATTGTTAGGTAAAATTGTGGCAAAAAATTCGCCGGCATACACTTACCTGCCCGAATCGATACAGGATTTCATGCATCCGGATGAATTAGCGGAAGTATTTAAAGAGTCGGGATTAATAAATATCAAGGCATTTCCTTTGTCATTCGGCATAACCTATTTGCACGAGGGTATTGCGCCTTGACGAAGAAAAAACTAAAAGCCTGGATAACGGCAAGCCGCGTGAAGTTTTTTATCGCCACATTGATTCCTCTGGCTTTGGGCGGCGTCATTGCCGATAAATTTAGCCATTGGGACACAAATCTCTGGCTGGCAATTCTGTTGGCTTCGTTTCTGGTTCATTTAAATACCAATTTAGCCAACGATTATTTCGAATATTACATCGGCGCCGACGAAGGCGACTCAATCGGGGGCAGCCGGGCGCTGCAATCGGGTTTGATTAAGCCGCATGAAATGCGCAATGCCATGATTCTATTTTATTTCATTGCCCTGCTATGCGGACTGTGGCTGTTATGGAAAACACGGCTGTGGTGGCTGACCGGCGTGATGCTGTTTTCGTTTTTCTCGAGCGTTTTTTATACGGCTCCTCCCGTCAAGTACGGCTATCATGGCTTAGGCGAGCTTCTGGTCGGGATCAATATGGGACCGATAATGACCGCCGGAACCGCTTCGACCCTGTTGGGAAAGATTTCAATCGAAGCGCTGTGGATATCGATTCCAATCGGAATAATGGTGGCGTTTATCCTTTACTATCAGTCGATTTCGGACATCTACGACGATGCAAAAGTGGGAAAATTCACTCTCGCCTATCGCATCGGCAGAAACAACGTCGTTTATGGCTTTAGAATATTCGCCGTTTCTGCAGTTATCTCGATTATTCTACTGGCTGCCTGCCATATCATATCAGTTTGGGGCTGCCTGTCTGTTTTAACTTTGACGCTGTTGCTCAACCTGGATAAAAAAATCAGATTTGAACAAGACATTCACAAGCTGCACGACCAGGGAGCGCCTGTCAGAAGGTTTTACCTGATTAACGGCGTGATCCTGATCGCTGCGGTTTTAACCAAATAACTTCGGAGTTTACAATGCGTAAGCTTATCTTTGCGTTTATTTTCTCATTAGTTCCTTGCATAGCGTTTGCGCAAATCCAAAAAGCGGAACTGACCTCATACTGGGAAGATATCCGTGAGGTTTTAACGGATGAGGATAATTCGTACCTTAAAGCCGGCGCGAACGCTACGCTATTTTTAGGTCGATTGAGACTGCAGAATAAAATTGGCGTTCCGCTTTTGGAAGCCCGCTATAGCGTCACAGAGCAGGAAAGACCTGATGTGGTCGATTGGCGCGGCGCTTTTTTCCTGCCGGCGCTTCTGAAACAGCTGAAGTTGAAAGGAATCGCAACTTCAGAAAGAGTCGGAACGAAACTGCCGAAGAATATGGCGTATATGCCATAGGAAAATACAAACAATTTGCAGCCATGATTGGGATGGATTATGAAAATGATCCGGGCGCAATCGACAAGGTTGTCTCGGCGCGTCTGAAATATAATCTTGGTCCGATAAACCTCCTGGGTGGAGTCTCAACCCAGCCGGACTCGATGGAACGCTATGGAATCGGCGCAACCATCGATCTCCCGATGCAGTTTATATTAGGCGGCATTGCGGGATTCTGGGACGATGAACTTGGATACGCAGTAAACATCGGCAGGTTTAACAGACTGGGCGACTTTAACGGTTTGCCGTCATTCGCTTTGAACTATCTGGAAGTTCCCGCCACGTATAAGTGGACAAATTTCCGCATAATGTGGGGCGGCCGGGGCAGGCATTATATCCGCCCGACGTTTGAAAATCCGGTTTTTTCCGGCATGATCGACCTGGATATGGCAATGATGTTAAAAGAACTGATTAAGGACAATTATCGTCATTTCGATACCCCGCTGTTATTCCTTCGCTATGACGAATATGGAACCGCCGCCCTGCGAATTAACTACCTAGACGCCGAAACGAATTTCAAACGATTCGACGCCAACCTTAGCTTCAACACCGGCATTACGATTCTAAAGAAGCTGCAATCGACCCGACTGGTCGCAACTTTCGACCGGATGCACAACCCACGATTCGGCTGGCAGGACAATCGCTATCATTTCAGCGTGATGGGTTATTTATTCGGCAAAGTCTATTCGGGCTATACCTTCAGCACGGATTTCGACAAGTTTAATCGGTTTTTGCTTGAGTTTCGGGTGCAGGCGGATCTGTAGGGTTTAAACTAAAATAAATGCGCAATTTATTTAAAAACATCATTATACAAGTCTTGCAAATTGACTTGTGCTCCGCTAACTTGTATTTAAAAGTTAAAATGTTAGGCGCGAGGTACAAAAAGTGAAAATTTCCCACGTTCACTTGGAGAATTTCAAGCGATTCGATAAGCTCGATATCGAGATTAAGAACAATCTGACCGGTGATATCGCAGATCAATTTCTAATTTTGGGCGACAACGGCTCAGGCAAGACCACAATATTGCAGGCAATAGCCCTCTGCTTATCCATGGCTTCAAGACAGATCGAAAAAGTCGAGGATTTCGACTGGATTGGTTGGCTGCCGGGAAGATATTATAATTGGGGAACTCCGGTTATCGAGCTCGAAGTCCATTTCACAGATGAGGAAATAGATGCGACAAAGAAAATATCAAAACTATGGTGGGATATTAAACAGCCGGGTGGGAACTACATAGAACCGGGAGATTCTCAAACGGTAACGGTTAGTCTTAACGGCGGCAGAGTAAAAAGAAGCGAAAAGAAAGATGAGATCTTTCAATTTCAAGGCAGACAGTATGCAAAGAGTCTTTTAAGACTGCCGGGGATTCGGGAATATTTTAATTATTTACCGGGGATTTTCTGGTTCGATCAGTTCCGCAATCTTGCAAGCCAACCATCGATTAACGATAACGGCGAAAATTCCAAAAATCTTACATTCGAAATTGGAGTAGCAAGATTGCGGGAATTTCTAAATAAATGGTGGATGCATAAACAATTATCCGGATCCAAAAAGGGCGACTATCTTTTCGATCTTGAAAGAATTTTTCAAAAAATTTTTCCCAAGCATAAGTTTGCTCCCCCTGAACCGATATTTTCAGAGGGAGTTCCATCGCCTTCAGATTATTATTTTATGATTTCCGATGGCTCTAAAACCTATGACATCGAAGAAATGTCCGCCGGTGAGCAGTCAATTTTTCCGATGCTCTATGAGTTTGTGAGAATGCAGATCAAGAATTCCGTTGTCTTAATCGACGAAATCGACCTAAACCTCCATCCTCCGTTAGCTCAAGCGTTGTTGAGCGCTCTGCCGGAGCTTGGACCGGGGTGTCAGTATATTTACACTACGCATTCCGAAGCAATTAGCTCGGTAGTCAGTCCCGAAGAAATATACCGGCTCGAAGGAGGCAAGTTATGCCTGTAAGTCTGATTCTTTGTGAAGGCGGAACCAATAGTCCTGATGTGCGCATCCTTCGAAAATTGCTCGGTGGGATATGTCAAGTAAAGCCTATGGGTGGAAAATATGGGATGGGCGACAGGATATTAGCTCGAAGAGAGACGCTCGGTGCAAATGCGGTCTTTGGAGTTCTTGATGGTGATTTTCTGCTTGAATGGAAAGGCGTGCAAAACCTGCCTGTGCAGTGGACGAAAAAAATAAATAATGAAATTATTCATTTTGGCTGGCGGTGGGAGAGGAAAGAGATCGAAAACTATCTGGTCGATCTGGATATTGTTTGCAAAACGTTACCCAATGGATTAATTGAAGAAAAAAAATACCGAAAAGCTCTTGAAAAGACAAGGGATAAAATTTCGGCATATCAAGCCGCCCGAACGGCTTTAAACGCCTGCCGGAGACGTTTTAAACCGCTTGAATCAAGTTTTGGAGTCCCATGTGGAAGGAAGGAAAAACATAGTTTTCCGATCAAACTTGACGAGAAATCATGTATTGAGGGTATAAAACAAAACATCGATGCGTATGAGAATTCCCAAATAGTTACTTATAAAGAGGCTGAAAACTTATATTCGAAATACTTGCCGGAATGTAAGTCAGGTGGGAAGCGATACGATGACTATTTGTACTGTTTCGCCGGTAAGGATTTGCTCTGGGGGATGAACGAATGGTTGGAAAATAATCTCGATGATGACGCTTGGGCATTTCGAGAAAAAGTCTTGAAAGGAATTGAAAAATCGACGGAAGACGTTTCGGGCTGGACGCCTTCATGGAAGAATTTGCTGGAGGAAATCAAAATGTTCCGATAGTGACAGTTTTATCAAGAAATCGGGAGATTGCATCGTTGTGACATCACAGCGGAATTCTCTGTAAGCTCTTGCCATGTTTTCTAAAAATCCAATTTGAACCATTTTCTCCCGTTCGTCCTTTCTCCCTTTCCACCTACCATTGTTAAAATCCATCCAAATGATTATATTCGGAATTATCTTTTCGAAAACAAAACCTCATTTTAGCGATGCCTGACCAAAATGCGACCAAACCAAAAGGGTTAAGCGCCGACGCCTATAAACCTATGGACGGCGCTAAGTATAAACCCTATATTTCACCGGATCGTCAGTTGCTGGAGTTTACTCTCCGCTCGCTCATCCTGGGATCGATCCTTGGAATTATCTTCGGCGCCGCCAACGCCTATCTCGGATTAAAAGTCGGCATGACGGTAACCGCCTCGATTCCGGTGTCCGTTATTTCGATGGGACTATTGAGAGGACTTTTTAAAAGCGGCAACGTTCTCGAAAACAATATGGTGCAAACCGTCGGTTCGGCGGGCGAGACGATCGCCGCAGGGATGATTTTCACAATTCCGGCGCTCCTGCTGATGGGAATGCAGCCGAAGTTGATTACGCTGTTTGCGGTCGCATGTTTCGGAGGCTTGCTCGGCGTGCTGCTGATGATTCCATTAAGACGCTATCTGATAGTGCGTGAACATGGAAAACTGCCGTATCCCGAAGGCACGGGCTGCGCCGAAGTGCTTGTCGCCGGCGAGGAAGGCGGTTCTAAATTTGGAATCGTATTCGCCGGACTCGGTCTGGGGGCTGTTTACAAAATGCTGATGGACGCCAATGTATTCGGACTGTGGAAAGAATCGCCTCATATTAATCTCTCATTTCTGAAAAAGGCTCAGGTCGGTTTGGACAGTTATCCTTCCCTGCTGGGCGTCGGTTTCATTATTGGTCCCCGCATTGCAGCGTTGATGTTAGCCGGCGGGGCTTTAGCCTGGCTGGGACTAATCCCGCTGATAGCAAATGTTGGCGAAGGATTGTCGAGTCCTCTATATCCTTCAAATGTTCCCATTTCAGACATGAGCCCGGGAGATATTTGGAACAGATATATTCGCTATATCGGCGCGGGCGCCGTAGCGCTGGGCGGCGTCGTTTCGCTGCTTAAAGCGATTCCGACTATATTTACTTCCTTCAAGGCGTCGCTTCAGGGATTTTCGCTGAAAGTCGATCCGAAGGAAAAACGCACCGCGAAAGACCTGCCCGGAAGCATTGTTATCGGCGGCGCGCTTGTGGTGGCGGTTCTTATCTGGGTTTTACCGGCGCTGGAACTCAATTTTATCGGTTCGCTGCTGGTTGTTATTTTCACATTTTTCTTTGCATCGGTCGCTTCGCGCGTTGTCGGTCTTGTCGGCGGCTCTTCGCTTCCCGTATCCGGCATGACCATCGCGGCGCTGTTAGGCACGTCGCTGGTATTTTTAGCGGCGGGCTGGACGGGCGCAGAAGCGAAATTTGCAGTTTTAATCGTCGGAGCCATCGTCTGCGTCGGCATTTCAGCCGCCGGCGATATTTCGCAGGATCTAAAAACCGGATTCCTTGTCGGAGCCACCCCCTACCGCCAGCAAACCGGTCAGTTTATCGGAGTATTAACCTCCGCCACGATCATCGGATCGATTATTCTGCTGCTGCATTCTGCGTTCGGAATCGGTACGGAAAAACTGCCGGCGCCGCAGGCAACGCTGATGAAACTGGTTGTCGAAGGCGTCATCGATCAAAACCTCCCTTGGACGTTTGTCATAGTGGGAATTGTGATCGGCGGGATCGTAGAATTGCTGGGCATTCAGTCTCTGCCCTTCGCGGTCGGGCTGTATCTGCCGTTCAGTCTTTCAGCCCCGATAATGGCGGGGGGATTGCTGCGAGGTATTTTTGAGAAAACAGCCAAAGGCGGCTTTCTTAAGGAAGGACGCGAACGAGGCGTATTGTTCGGGTCGGGGCTGGTAGCCGGAGATGCAACCCTCGGCGTGTTAATCGCGCTGTTCGTTTATGGACAGGAAAAAGTGAGCTGGCTGCAGGGAATCGCTACTCCGTTCATCGGCGAGCTGCCGTTTTCCGGCATTATATCGTGTGTTATGTTTGCGATAATGATGATTATACTGTGGTCGATAATAAATAGAAAGTAGGTCGAACACTCTTGTTCGACATTTTGGCAAGGGCAGTCATTCCAGCGAAAGCTGGAATCCATGCCGGTTTAATCACATTGAGTGCGCGCTTCAGCGCGCATGAAGCGCCCAGTACGCGCTGAAGCGCGCACTCAATGTGATAATTTCAAGACTCTATTTTCATGGTAACTTTTTAGCAATAAATGCATTTAAGACCTAAAGTTATTCTATTTCTGCTGTGCTTCGCGATCAGCGTTTCATCGTTAGCGCAAACGAAACGCTGCGCCGTTTGCCGCGATAAGATAACCGGGAAGTATATTGCGTTTGACGGGAAATACTATCATCCAGCCTGTTACGACCGGATAGCGCCTCGCTGCGCCGTCTGCAAAGAAAAACTCGACGGAAGATTTATCAAAGTCGATGGAAAAACATACCATGAGGATTGTTATAACCGCAAAGCCGCTCCCCGCTGCGAGGTCTGCGGCAAAACAATTAACGGTCAATATCTTGAAAAAGATGGGCGTAAATATCACAAAGACTGCTACCTCGATAACAAAGCTCCCCGATGCGCTATATGCGATAAGCCTATTACCGGCAAGTACATTGAAGATCATTGGGGAAATATTTATCACGAAAACCATGAAAGAGAACTAATCAAGTGCGAGTATTGCGGAAGATTAATCTGCAGTGAAATTACCGGCGGAGGACATGAATATTCAGACGGGCGGAGCGTCTGCAATTTGTGTTATGCGTCGGCGGTTAAAAATGAAAGCGCGGTTAAAAGACTTAGCGCCGATGTTGCGCGAGACCTGCGTCGAAGTGGAATCGAGATAGATCTGAATTCGGTTTCGGTTCAATTAGTCGATTTAAATGAGTTGCGTAAAATCTCGGGCAATCCGCTGCCGCGTGAAATGGGTTTCGCGCATTGCGAACAAAAAACGCGGCTGAATAAAATCGTCTGGACAAAATGCAAGGTTTATGTTCTGTCGGGGTTGCCTGAAACGTTGTTCGAGGGAATTTTAGCGCACGAACTGATGCACGTCTGGACGGGGCAGAATTGCAGGCATGAAACGAACGTCGTATTGGCTGAGGGATCTGCGAATTATGCTTCCTACCTGATCTATAAACGGCGAACTGGAAATTTGGCTAAAGTCCATATCGAGAATCTCTTTGAGAATCCGGATCCGATATATGGCAATGGCTTCAGAATGGTTTATAAATATATTGAGGAAAACGGCTTGAAAAACCTGCTTGACGGATTGCGGAGAGATTCTATTGAAATCAGGTAGAGCTTGTGGCTTGAATATCCTTGTGTTTTTTAACTCGTTCCCACGCTGGAGCGTGGGAACGAATTGGTAATATGTACACTATTTATTACACATGGTATTAATAAGCGCATAAAATAGTTTTATCTTTTGGGAGATCAGTTGTTTTGCT